>NZ_JBNHHB010000123.1:0-15071 GCF_059091905.1 Arthrobacter sp. Dra40 | reverse complement strand
AGTTCAGCCGCTCCAGCAGGTAGAGGTCCTCTTCTTCGGCCAGTTCCAGGACCCGGGCATTGAAGTCCAGCCAGCTGATTTCCCGGTCCAGGAAGCGTTCCAGGGTGAAGTCCCCGTCGGGCGCCAGCGAGGGTGCGAACTCCGGGATGTCGATGCGGTCCTGGGTGGCGCGGGCAGGGACCATCTCGGAGGACCCCAGGCGGGGAATGGCTGCGGCTTCGGGTTCGATGACCATGCTCTCTCCTGCGGCGTTGGGCGGGCCGGACTGACCTCACCGTAGAGGCGCCGGGTAACTATAAGGTTACCGACTATTGCCCGGCGGCCAGTGCCGGCGCCGCATACATCACGTCCGCATCCCAGCGGGTGAAGCCGAGCTTTCGGTACAACCCCACGGCGGGCTCGTTGTCGGCGTCCACGTAGAGCATGATCGCGTGCTCGCCGGCGTCCTGCAGGTGCTTGATGCCGGCGATCGTCAGCGCCTTGCCCAGCCCGCTGCCCTGCGCCTGCGGTGTCACGCCCACCACGTAAACTTCGCCGATGGACGGGTGGCTGCCGGACCGGGGATGAACCTTGGTCCAGTGGAAGCCCAACAAACCGCCGCCACCCTCACGCTCGGCCAGCAGGAAACCCGCCGGATCGAACCAGTCCTCGGCCATCCTGGCCTGCAGATCGGCGAGGGTCATGGCACCCTGTTCCGGATGGTCTGCGAAGGCCGCGGCGTTGGCCGCCAGCCAGGCCTCTTCATCCTGGCCGGGCACGAAGGTTCGGAGAACGACGCCGGCCGGCAGCTCGGCGTCGGGCATCCCTGAGGGGTGGGTCAGGCGCATCCGCCACAGCTCGCGCACGGGGGCGAAACCGAAACGCGCCGCCAGCCGCCCCGCAGCCTCATGGCCGCCGTGCGACCAGGCCTTCAGCCCGGGCAGGTCGGTGTGGTGCTGCACGGCCTCGACCAGCCGGGTGCCAACACCTTCGCTGCGGTAGGAAGGATGCACCACCAATTCCAGGATGCTCTCGGTGCCGGCAGCGGTGCCCAGGCAGACGACGGCGACGCCGGCCAGCGCGCTCGCGCTGGCGGGGTCGGAGCGCTCCTCCCCGGCGTACGTAGCCAGCACCAGCAGGTCCGCCGCGTCCGAGGACCGCAGGTTCACCCAGGTCTGTTCCGACAGCGGGGGATTGCCGTCGGACTCCTCAGCGGCGGCAGCGAGCGACTTAATGTCCGCGAGGGTCTCGGCGTCGGGGGCGCCCTTGATGGTGTGCACGGGCCAGAGGTTGGAATCCGAGGCAGTCATGAGCACAGACTATCCCGCAGGCGCAGGCAGGGGGACGCGACGGCGCGCCCGCCGCCTCGACACGCGGTCAAGCGTTCCCGCGGGCTGCACGTGCTTGGGATCCCGGGCGGCCGTGTCAGCTGCCGACTTCGGTACGTTCTTCTTCCGAAGCGCGTGCCAGGGTGAAGCGGTAGCCGACGTTGCGGACCGTGCCAATCAGCTGCTCGTGGTCCGGGCCCAGCTTGGCCCGCAGCCGCCGCACATGCACGTCCACCGTGCGGGTTCCGCCGTAGTAGTCGTAGCCCCACACCTCGTGCAGCAGTTGGTCGCGGGTGAACACGCGGCCGGGATGCTGGGCCAGATACTTGAGCAGTTCGAATTCCTTGTACGTCAGATTCAGCGGCTGCCCACCCACGCGTGCGGTGTAACTGGCCTCGTCGATGACCACACCCGAGGCATGGATCTCCGAACTGGTTTCCACCTCGCCGGCGTGGGCGCGGGCGATCACCAGACGCAGCCGTGCCTCCACTTCGGCCGGTCCGGCGCTGTCCAGCACCACGTCGTCGGCCAGCCAGTTGGCGCTGACGGCGGCCATGCCGCCTTCGGTGAGCACCAGCATCAGCGGTGCGCCCAGCCCGGTAGCTTTCAGCAGCTGGGTGAGCGAGCGCGCACCGACCAGGTCCTTGCGGGCGTCTACCATCACCACGTCCGCCGGGGCGGTATCCAGCAGCGCCGTCGGTTCGGCCGGGAGGATGTGGACCTTGTGGTTCAGCAACTCCAGGGCAGGCAGAACGTCGATCGACGAGCCGGAGCTGTTGGTCAACAGCAGAATGTGCGGCATGGTTCCTCCAAGGGGTTTGCGGCGCACATCATCGGGCTGGGCCCGGTAGGTCCTCGGGAGCGCAGGCGTACCTGCCGGACGGTGGCACAAGTATAGCGCCGACGCCTGCTGCACCGCGGCTTCTCGCACCGCCCCTGCGTCATAGGGCAGTATGACTAGCGTGAAAACGTGGATCGTCGCCGCAGCCGCTGCCGCCATACTGTGCGCCGTCATCGGTGCCTCCTACCTGTCCCTCCCGGTGCTGACGGCGGTGGTTTGCGTTGCCGCCGTGGTGATCGGGATCGGCTGGCCGGTCCTGCTCGGGGTACCGGCCAAAAAAACCCTGGCTGCCGTGATCTCCTTGGCCGGAATTGCGACGGCGGTGCTGGCCAGCGTCGCCCCTGCCGGGATGCCGCTGCTGTGGATGGCGGTGGTGATTGCGCTGGGCGTGATGGCCGTCTTCCTGATCCAGTTGATCCGTGGCACCGGGCAGCCCCACCGCCTCGAATCCACCTTCGGCACCAGCACCGGCCTGGTCCTCACCTCGCTGGGTGCGGGCTGGATCGCGGCCGACCGGCTCACGCCGAATTCGGCCGACGGGGGCATGATGCTGGTGACCGGCATCAGCATGCTGTTGACCATCGGTGTCTGCCTGCTGCCGTGGCCGGACCGGATGGTTGCACCGCTTGGCGTGCTGCTGGCCACACTGGCAGGTGCGCTGGCCGCGCCGCTGTTCTTCCAAGTGCCGATGCTTCCCGCCGCCGTTGTGGGCGCCGTCGTGGGCACCATACTGGTCTGCTTCCGGCGGCTCATTCTGGCCGACGGCGGCCCCACCCGGCTGCCGGCGATGTTCGCCGTCGGTGCCGCACCGGTGATGTCCGCCGGAACAATGGTGTATTTCCTGGAGCGGATGCTGCTGCACTGAGCGGATGTTGCCGCACGGATGCCGCTGCACTGAGCGGATGCTGCTGAGCGGATGTTGCTGCACAGCTACCGCCGTTCTCCTGTTGCCGCGCTGGGATGAGCGAGGTCACAGCGGGTGCTGATGTCGCAAGCAGGCATCCTTTCGTCCGGCCCGTTACTATGGACCCATGTCGTATCTCGGTCTTGAAATCGCCTTCCTGTCCCTGCTGGTCCTTGCTGGCCTGGCCATCGCAGCCGTAGCTTCGCTGGTCGTTTTTCGCCTGTTCAAGGGCCAGAAGTAACAACCCGACGCTGAACAATGCCGATTGAACTCCCCACGGAGCTGACCCCGGAACTGGTGCCGCTGTCTTGGCTGCTCGGTACCTGGGAAGGCGCTGGCCGGCTGGGTGCGGGCGAGGAGGACGACGAGCACTTCGTCCAGAAGGCCACGTTTACGCAAAATGGCCTGCCCTATCTGCAGTACACCGCCGAAACCTGGCTGACCGATGAGGATGGCAACCGGCTGCGGCCGTTGTCGGTGGAAACCGGGTTCTGGGCGCTGGACCGCAAACTGAACGACGCCGATGTCGGACCGGGGCTGGTCCCCGCTGACATCGTTCCGGCGTTGAAGTCAGCGGACGAAGTCGAAGAGCTTCGCAACACCGACGGCGGCTTCGACATCACCGCCACCATCGTGCATCCGGGCGGCATCTCGGAGCTCTACTACGGGCAGATCAAGGGACCGCGCGTGCAGTTGAGCACCGACATGGTGATGCGCGGATCGCAGTCCAAGGACTACAGCGCCGCCACCCGGATTTTCGGCTTGGTCAATAACGACCTGTACTGGCGTTGGGACGTGGCCGCGGCCAAGGGCAAAGACCTGGCCCCGCACGCTTCGGCGATCCTTGCCAAGCAAGCCTGACCATCCCGCCAGCCGGAACAGCGGAGCACCGCTCCGCCCAGTGGGCCGGAACAACCGTTTACGCACCAGCCGGACCGGTCACCCGTCTCCTCGCCGGCCGTGGAGGGAATTTGGCACAGCAGCCAGGAGTTGACGTGACTATGACCTACCGCAGCCCTTTGCTCATGCAGCCCGGTGCCGTCGAAGCCTCCGGGGCCGACGCTGGCGTCGCCTCGCACTATTCCGATCCATTGCGGGAACAGCGCGCGCTGGCACGCGGCCAGGCAGTCGTGGACCTGTCCCACCGCGGCGTGGTGACGGTGGCCGGGGAGGACCGGCTGAGCTGGCTGAACACGCTGTCCTCACAGCTCCTGCTGAACCTGCAGCCGGGCCAGTCCAGCGAGGCTCTGCTGCTCACCGTGCAGGGCCGGATCGAATATGACGCCCGTATCGTCGACGACGGCGAACGCACTTGGCTGATCGTCGAATCCTTCGAGGCGGCGCCACTGGCCGCGTGGCTGGACTCGATGAAGTTCATGCTTCGCGTGGACGTTGCGGATGTCACCGCGGACTGGGCCGTCGTCGGTTCGGCCAAACCCGTGCCGGAGTTCGAGGGCAGGACCGTTTGGCAGGACCCTTGGCCGAATATCGGTCCCGGCGGCTACGCCTATTCCGGCATCGAGGAGCCGCAGCATCCGGGCTTGGAGCGGTCGTGGTACGAATACCTGCTGCCGGCGGCCGAACTTGAGTCGGCTGTTGCCGGTTTGCAGCTGGCCGGTGTCTGGTCGGCGGAGGCGCTGCGGATAGCAGCTTGGCGCCCGCGGTTCGGCGCGGAGACCGACGAGAAGACCATTCCGCATGAGCTGGACCTGATCCGCACCGCTGTGCACTTGGCCAAGGGTTGCTACAAGGGGCAGGAGACCATCGCCCGCGTGCACAACCTGGGCCGCCCGCCGCGCCGGCTGGTGTTCCTGCAGCTGGATGGGTCGCAGCATACGCTGCCGTCGCCCGGCAGCGACGTGATGCTCGGCGACAAGCGCGTTGGCGCCATCACCTCCGCGGCGCAGCACTACGAAATGGGTCCGATCGCGTTGGCCGTGATCAAACGCTCGACCGACCCGCAGGCCCAGCTGACAGTCTTCGACGGTGGCGAAAGCTACGATGCTGCGCAGGAAGTGATTGTTACCCCCGACGCCGGCCAGGTGGTCGGGCGGCAGACCGGCTTCCTGCGGGCACCGCGCTAAGCGGCGCTGCTTCAGCCTGCTCCGCGCGGGCCGTGCGGCACCACGCCGAACCGCGGGCACACGGTGGTGAGCCAGCTTGCGCCAGGGCCGTGCCCGCCCTGGGACAAGTTGCTCAGCGGTCCTTCTGCAGGATCACCGACGTCTGCGTCCCTGCGTCCCAGAACCCCAGGCTTGCGGCCAGCGCCCGGGACGCCGCGTTCGCTTCGTGCGAGCGACACTGCGGGATGAGCCCGGAGGAGAGCGCCTCGTGGCCGGCGATCGCCGCAATCAACGAGCCGGCACCGCGGCGTCGGTAGGCGGGGGCGGTCAGGACACCCACATGGGCCAGGATCTGCTGCCACTCCTGATAGCCCGCGCCGGCCATCGGTGTGCTCCCGTCGAGCAGCACGAAGGACCTGTCCATGCCGGCCAGCCCCACTTCGTGGTTGTCGTCGGGCGGGCACATGGCCTCCAAGCGGGAGACGTCGCTGCCCGCGGTGGAAACCGTCACCTCCCGTTCGGGCTGCACCACGGGCAGATCGTCGGCGTAGGAGAGCACGGCCTTGCCCAGCCCGTGTCCGCCGTGTTCCCGGCTCAACAGCATCAGCGTCTGGTATTCAGCCAGTTCGTCGTCCGAGTAAGGCGCAGCGGCTTCAATGGCCCATTCCGGGCCGACCAGTGCGGATCTGCCGAACAAGCGCACGAAGGTGAGCGTCCCGGCGTCGTTGTTGATTCTGGTCAGCCGGTCACCGCGGGAGGCGAAGGCGTTGTCGGCAAATCCGAGCAACCGCGCCCACGCCAGCAGCACAATGTCGGCTGTCCCTGCGTCCAATCGCATAGTGGCAGATTACTGAAGGCTCAGCCGAAGAGAACCCTTGCCTCGTCGTAACGATGCTGCGGGACGGTTTTTAAGTTGTTCAGCGCCGACTCGAACCCCACATGCACAATGTCCGTGCCCTCCAGCGCCACCATGGTGCCCCAGCGCTTCTCCACCACAGAATCCACCGCCGCCATGCCCAGGCGGGTGGCCAGCACGCGGTCGTAGCCGGAGGGGACGCCGCCGCGCTGGATGTGCCCCAGCGTGGTGGCACGGGTTTCGATCCCGGTGCGCGCTTCCAGCTCGGGCGCCAGCCGTTCGCCGATGCCGCCGAGCCGTGGCCGGCCGAAGCTGTCCACCCCGCGCTCGGCGTGCGGGCCCAGTTCGCCGTCGGGCACCCAGCCTTCGGCCACCACCACCAGCGGTGCACGGCCGCGCTTCTGGGCATGCAGCACCCAGTCGGAGACCTGGTCGATGGTCACGCGCTGCTCGGGAATCAAAATGGCGTGCGCCCCGGAGGCCATGCCCGCGTGCAGTGCGATCCAGCCGACGTTGCGGCCCATCACCTCCGCGATCATGCAGCGGTGGTGCGATTCGCCGGTGGTGCGCAGCCGGTCGATGGCCTCGGTGGCGATCTGCACGGCGGTGTCGAACCCGAACGTGTAGTCGGTGGCCTCCAGGTCGTTGTCGATGGTCTTGGGCACGCCGACAAGCTTCAGCCCGGCTTGGGTGAGCCGGTGCGCGCCGGCCAGGGTGCCCTCGCCGCCGATCACGATCACCGCATCCACGCCCAGCCGGTCCAGCGTCTGCTGGATTTTCTCCGGCCCCCCGTTCGGGCCCTCGTACGGGTTGGTGCGGGAGGTGCCCAGAATGGTGCCGCCCTGCTTGGAAATGCCGCGCACCTGATGCCGCGGCAGCTCCATGAAGTCGCCCTCGACCACGCCCCGCCAACCGTCCCGGAAACCGATGAACTCATGCCCGTGCACCGTGATGCCTTTGAGCACGATGCCGCGGATCACCGCGTTCAGACCGGGACAATCCCCGCCGCTGGTCATGATGCCGATCCTCATGGGTACTCCTTCTCGGGTGCAGGCCGGTCAGTGCGAGCACCCCATTGAGCCCGCCTCGATTCTATGCAGGAACCTGCCACCAGTCATTTCATGCGGACGACGCCGGGGAGCGCCCGAAGAGACCGGAACCCCCGCAGCAGCGGGGGCTCCGGTGGACAGTGGCGCGCCGTGGCACGGGGTGACTGCGGAAGGGCCGCACCGTGGCACGGGACGCTGCGGCAGAGGCCGCGCGGTGGCACGGGACGCTGCGGCAGAGGCCGCGCGGTGGCACGGGACGCTGCGGCAGAGGCCGCGCGGTGGCACGGGCTGCGGGGGCAGCTGCTGTCAGGACTTGCTGGTGAGCAGCTTTTCCAGGGCGATGCTGCCGTCGTATTTCGGCAGCAGCAGCCACAGCACCAGGTAGGTGCCGATCCCGACGCCTGGGAAGAGGAAGATCAGCAGCGTGGCAATCCGCACCCACATCACGTCCCAGCCGAACTTGGCGGCGAGACCTGCGCAGATGCCGGCTACCCAGCGGTCGGGACCTCGGCGGACGGGGCTGGAGCGGAGCACTCGGTAGAAGGTATCCATGGGACCATGCTTTCGTGTTCGGGAGTTGTTGTCACTGCGGGAATGTTGCAGCGGCTGGTCAGGGCTGGCGTTTCCGGTTGCGCGTTGCGCTCAGCACGCCGGCAATGACCAGCGCGACGCCGGAGCCGATCAACAGGACGATCATGACGTAGGCCCAGTTCAGGCTGATGTCCCACCAGCTTCCGGCGATCACCAGCAGGCCGACGGCTACGGCAATCAGCCCCCAGATGATGGTGCCAACGCGGGGCCGGCGGTCGTCGTGGTTTAGCTCGTTGCTCATCGGGTCTCCTCGAAGTGGCTGACGGTCATGATGTCGACGCTGCTGACCGCGCCCCTGACGGACAGGACGATCTCCGGTGCACCGCCGTCGTCGTTGATGATGTAGCTCCCCGGCTGCCAGATGCCGGATTGCCGTCCGCTGTCCGTGGCGGTGGCGTATTCGACGTTGCCCAGCGCCATCTGGGTTTCCACCTTCACCGGAACATCGTTGGGGATGATGACGGTAACGGAGGAGGCGACGGCGTTGACCGGGACGGTGGCCGGGCCGCCGAAGCGGGAACCGGACACGTTGCGCAGGTCCACCGTGCCGTTGGCGGCCACCACGCTGTAGCCGTCGCCGTCGGCCGGCGTGGCGGCCGAGGTCCACGTGCGGTCGGAGGCGATGGCGAAGTTGGACGCAGTCCACTGTGTCCCCGCGGAGAAGGCCAGCGACAGGACCAGGCCGACGGCGGCCAGGAAACCGAGGATGCCGGAGGTACGGCCGACCGCTCCCATCACCACGATCCCGATGCCGATCACGATCAGCGCCGCGGCGATGACCACGGGGACGACGTTGCGGCCGAGGTCGATGAACTCGAGCGCGTTGAGCCCCAGAGCGATCCCGGCGGCCAGCATGGCAGCCCCCAGTGTCAGGGCGATGGCTGCGCCGGAAGGGCCGCGTGGTGCGCTCTTGGGCGGTAGTGGTGCGGGCCGGGGATACGGGCGCGTCGGGTAGGCCTGGCGCGGTGAGCCCGGGCCGCTGTAACCGGCGGTGCCGTAACCGGCGGTGCCGGCAGCCGCTGGCGAACCGTAGCTGGCTCCGGGGGAGTGGGCCTGGCCGGAGTAGCTGCCCGGTGCCGCGGGGGCAGTGGTACCCGGGGCGCTGGAGTACGCGGAAGTACTGCTCCCGGCGGCCGGGGGCCCGGGCGTGAAGCCTTCCGCCCCCGGGCGCGGGGTGCCGGCGGCCGGCGCGCCGTTCTTGTTGCGCGTGGCGAGCCAGTAGATGAAGAAGGCCACCGCGCCGATCCAGAGGACGGCCCAGATGAAACCGCCGAAGCCCCACCCGTCATTGGAGCCGAAAACCCAGCTGAACGGGCGGCTGAACACGCCCAGGGCCGTGAAGATTACTGCACCCGTCATGCCGGCGGTCCAGTTGCTGCGGCCGGCTTCTTCTGCATGGATCCGGCCGTCCGGCTCGGGCAACAGAGCCCAGGCCACGCCGTAGAGCAGCACGCCGAAGCCACCGAAGATGGCCAACAGGATGAAGAGCCCGCGGACCAGGATGGGGTCCAACCCCGTCCGGTGCGCGACGCCGGACGCGACGCCGCCGATCCAGCGGTCCTGCCCACGGGGGGTGCCGAGGGCCCGGAACCAACTGAAGAACGCATTGCTCTGCGGTGGAACGCCCCCGCCGGAAGGCGGAGGAAAGCCGCCGGCGTTGGCGCTGCCGTACCCCGTACCGTACCCCGACGGTCCGGACGCGGCCGTGGCGGAATCAGCGGCGGTGCCGAAGCCGGAGCCGAGTGGTCTCGTCGGGTAGGTGCCGGGGTCAAGGGGCTCGGTCGGATTGGTGGCCGTGTCGTCAACGTTGGTGGACGCGTCGTCGAGGCGGGAAGCGTCGTCGGCGTTGGTGGCCGCGTCCTCGAGGCGGGAAGCGTCGTCGGCGTTGGTGGCCGCGTCGTCGAAGCGGGAAGCGTCATCGGGCCGGGGGGCATCAGCGGGCTCCGGGTCGGCATCGTACCGGGAGGCGTCGTCCGGGTGCGGTGCGTCAGAGTGGGCGGCGCCGGGAGGCTGGGCCGTGTCTGATTCCATGGGATCCTGTTCGCTCGTGGCAGCGGGATCACCCACGGGCTGCGGTTCGCGGGGAACCTGCAGTGCGTGTGAGCCCGAGGCAGCCTCCTGCGCGGAGCGAGGGGCGGCCGGCTGCTGGTCCGGTCCGTCTGTTCGGTCGGTGCCGTCGTTGTCGGACGGGGTAGGTGCGTGTGAGGTCATGGTTTGATCATTCCAACCGGCAGCGGTGTTCTTCTATGGGGTGCCACCCTGACCCTTCCCTGACCGCAGGGTCCGGGTTCCCCTGAATTGGCGCCCGATGGTACGCCGCGTGCTCCCGCGCGTGCTTGGATTGACCCATGAGAGAACCCCTCATCCGCTCGACGGAGGACCGCATCATTGCGGGCGTGTGCACGGGCCTGGCCCGGCACTTGAACGTCTCGGTCGCGGTTGTCCGGGTGGGCATGGTCGTTCTGGCGCTCGCCGGCGGCGCGGGTGTGCTGCTCTACGTCTGGCTCTGGCTGCTGGTGCCGACCGCGGCCGATCAGGCCTTGGCCGCCGAGCGCGCCTTCAGCCCCCGGGATATTGCGGAGAACTTCGCCCGGGAATTCGGCAGCCCAGGCGCCGGCCAGCAGCACGCCGGGTACCCTGGCCAGCACGCCGGGTACACGGGCCAGCATGCCGGGTACCCTGGCCAGCACGGCGGAAAGGGATCTGGCCGCTGGTCCGGTCAGGTCGCCGGCCAACCAGGGAGCCGACCAATCGGCGGTCCCGCCGGCCAGCCCGGAACGCCGCCCCGGAACGTCGACGGGACTGGCACGCGGTTGCTGCTGCAGCGCGGCGGCAAGGAAATTTTGATCGGCGCGGCCCTGGTGCTGGCAGGCGGCGCCGTCGTCGCCCAGCTCGCGGGCATCAATCTGCCGTGGGGGACCTGGCTGCCCGTTCTCGCAATAGCCGCCGGTGCGGTCATCGCGTGGATGCAGCTGGACGACTCGAGGCGCAGCGGACTGATGGACCGCGCCGGCGCGACCGGCGCCCAAGGCGCCGTGCGGTTGTTGGCCGGACTGGTCCTGGTGGTGGCGGGCATTGTCACAATGGTGTCCGGATCAATCACCTGGGAGGCCATGTGGCCGACCCTGTTTGCCTCGCTGACCGTGCTGGCCGGCGTCCTGCTGGTTTTGGCCCCGTGGGTGCTGAAGTACTGGCGCGATCTGGAGACCGAGCGGTCCGGCCGCATTCGGGAAACTGAACGCGCGGAAATCGCTGCACACCTGCACGATTCGGTGCTGCAGACCTTGGCGCTGATCCAGAACCGCGCAGGATCCGAACACGACGTCACCCGCCTGGCCCGCGCCCAGGAACGGGAGCTGCGCGAGTGGCTGTACCGGGACAAGCGGCAGGAAGAGGGGAACCTGGTGGACCGGGTGAAGGCGGTGGCCGCGGAGATCGAAGACGCCTACGGCCATCCCGTGGACGTGGTCGCGGTCGGCGACAGCGTCATGACCGACCGGCACGAGGTGCTGGTGCACGCCACCCGGGAAGCGGTGCAGAACGCGGCGAAGCATGCCGGCGGAGGCATCTCCGTATACGTTGAGTGCACACCGGGCAGGAGCGAGATCTTCGTCCGCGACCGTGGTCCCGGTTTCGAGCTGGCCGCTGTGCCTCCGGACCGAATGGGCGTGCGAGAGTCGCTGATCGGCCGGATGGAACGCCACGGCGGCCAGGCCCACATCCGAAACACCGGCAGCGGCACCGAAGTCCACCTCAGTCTTGAACACCCGCAGGAAGGCATTGCACCGTGACCGAACCCATCCGGGTCGTTGTTGTAGACGACCACGCCATCTTCCGTTCCGGCTTGAAGGCCGACCTGGACGAGCGGATCGAGGTAGTCGCCGAGGCCGCGACCGTGGAGCAGGCGATCGCGGCCATCCACGAGCAGCGGCCCGCCGTCGTGCTGCTGGACGTGCACCTGCCCGGAGGCAGGGGCGGCGGCGGCGCCGAGGTGGTAGCGGGCTGCGCCGGGCTGCTGGGGGAAACCAAGTTCCTCGCCCTGAGTGTTTCCGACGCGGCCGAAGACGTGGTGACCGTCATTCGTGCCGGCGCACGCGGGTACGTCACCAAAACGGTGTCCGGGGCGGAAATTTCCGACGCCGTGGAACGGGTGGCCGGCGGCGACGCCGCCTTCTCGCCGCGACTGGCGGGCTTCGTCCTGGACGCCTTCGGCACGGCGGCCGTGGCGAACGTGGACGATGAACTGGACAAGCTGTCGGCCCGCGAACTGGAGGTCATGCGGCTGATCGCCCGCGGCTACCAGTACAAGGAAGTGGCCAAGGAACTGTTCATCTCCATTAAGACCGTCGAAACCCACGTCTCGTCCGTGCTGCGCAAGCTGCAGCTCTCTTCCCGGCACGAGCTGACCCGCTGGGCCGTGGACCGCCGGATCCTCTAGGTGCTGCCTGGCCGCTGGCCGCAGGCACTAGGGGCTGCCTGGCCGCTGACCCTACCGGCCGGCGGCTCGCTGAGGCTGCCGTGTATTGGATACGCCACATTGCTTTGGCGGACGGCTGACCCGCTCCGCATCTGCCCGAACCGGTGCACCTCTGATCCGCAGATGCGGAAGCATCCGGTCGGTTCGGGAAGCAATGTGGCGTATCAGGTACATGGCCCCTAGGGGTATGAGGCACATGGCCCCCCTAGGTCAGGGCCCGGAAGGAGTGCCCGCACCGGATAGCTGCAGCCGCGTCACTGCTGCACTGATCCCGCAGTTATCCACACTTTCCGGCGAACGCCCCCGCAACGGCGCGCCGCACAGCAGGCTATACCCATGGACCCGGTGATGGCTCTGCGCCAGCAAGGCGGAATTGCGCGTTGGCGTCGGCTGCGGGACTCAGGTGTTAGGGCTCGAAGCATAAAGGAAGCCGTTGAGGCGGGGACCATTCATCGGATCAGATTTGGTCTTTATGCTGTTCCAGATGTCGTAGCTGAATATGCACAAGCCAAGGCGCTCGGTGCCTCCGTCGGGTGTTTCAGCGCTGCTGCATTTCACGGCTTGTGGGTGCACAGGCCTTACCGCGGGCTCCATGTGAGTGCTGCGCGCACCGTTGCCAGGCCGCGCTTCGGCAAGGTGCATCGAACACGCGAATCGCACGGCACAGTCGTTCCGATTGACGTTTGCCTCCGGCAGGTCCTGAATTGCTTGCCACTACGCGAAGCGTTGGTCGTCGTGGAATCTGCCGTCGTCCAAGGCCATGTGACGGTCGAGGACGTGCGCCGGCTCAGTCGTGGGCGGGGGAGCAAGCGGGCCGACGAGGTTATTGCTGCCATCGATCCGACCTCCATGTCAGCGCCTGAAACACTCGCCCGCCAGGTCCTGCGCTCGTCCGGATACAAGGTGGTTTGTCAGCGACGGATCGAAGGGGTGGGCCGGATCGATCTGGAAGTTGAGGACAGCCTGCTGCTGGAAATCGACGGCAAGGCCTTTCACTCCGACGAGGTGTCCTTCATCGAGGACCGGCGCCGCTGGAACGAGCTGACACTCCTCGGTCGGGACCTGCTGGTGCTGCCTGCCAGGGGGATTCTCGATGACCCGGAGTCCGTCTTGCGCCCAGTTGACCGGTACTTCACCGGCAATGCTGCAGCGCACCGCACGGCCGGAATAGCAACGCATCAGAACCAGAGGCTGGGGACGAACCGGAGCCATGCAAGCCCGGCACGCAGTTGCGGCAGGGGACGGCCCCGGATCCTTTAGGGCCGGCTACCGGGCGTGACCCGCGGGTCCCCGCTCACAAGACCCGCGGGTCCCGGGCTCTCAGGCCCGGCTGCCCCGGGCTCTCAAGCCCGGGACAGCCGGATGATTACCTGGCCTTCGCCAGGAAATCCTGCAAGCGGCCGACGCCGGTGGCGAGGTCTTCGTCGCCGAGCGCGTAGGACAGCCGCACGAACCCGGAGGGGCCGAAGGCTTCACCGGGAACGACGGCGACCTCGACCTCGTCCAGAATCAGCGAGGCAAGCTCGGCGGAGGTCGCCGGACGGATGGTGCCCTCCGCCGTCGTGAATTCCTTGCCGAGCAGACCGCGGACGTCGGCGTAGGCGTAGAACGCACCCTTCGGCGTCGGGCATTCGACGCCTTCGATGGCGTTCAAGCCTTCGACCATGGCCTTGCGGCGGCGGTCGAAGGCAACCTTCATCTCGTCCACTGCGGTCAGCGGTCCGGATACGGCGGCCAGCGCTGCCATCTGGGACACGTTGGCCACGTTGGACGTGGCATGCGACTGCATATTGGTGGCGGCCTTGACCACATCGTTCGGGCCGATCATCCATCCCACCCGCCAGCCGGTCATGGCATAGGTCTTGGCCACGCCGTTGAGGATGACAACCTTGTCGCCCAGTTCAGGCGCGGCCGTCGCAATGGACGTGAAGGGAACGCCGTCGTAGGTGAGGTGCTCGTAGATCTCGTCCGTGATGACCCACAGTCCCTTGGCGGCAGCCCACCGGCCGATCTCGGCGACCTGCTCCGGCGAGTAGACGGCGCCCGTGGGGTTGGACGGCGAGACGAAGAGCAGCACCTTGGTCTTGTCGGTCAGCGCGCCTTCGAGCTGGTCGACGGTGACCAGATAGCCCTGTTCCGGCCCGGCGAAAACCTCAACCGGGACGCCGCCAGCCAGCCGGATGGCCTCGGGGTAGGTGGTCCAGAACGGCGTGGGCACCAAAACCTCATCGCCCGGATCGAGCAAGGTGGCGAAGGATTCGTACACGGCCTGCTTGCCGCCGTTGGTGACCAGCACCTGGGACGGATCCACCTGGTAGCCGGAGTCACGCAGCGTCTTGTCAGCGATGGCCTGCTTCAGCTCGGGCAGCCCGCCGGCGGGGGAGTACCGGTGGAAGCGCGGCTGCCGTGCCGCTTCGATAGCGGCCTCCACAATGTACTCCGGGGTCGGGAAATCCGGCTCGCCTGCCCCAAACCCGATCACCGGACGCCCGGCGGCCTTCAGCGCCTTGGCCTTGGCGTCGACGGCGAGGGTTGCGGATTCGGCGATGGACGCGATGCGCCGGGAGACGCGGGCGTTGGCAGGCATGGGATTCCCGTCTTCAGTAGCGTGTAGGACGCTCCTTAGTCTAGGTGCAGCCCGTCCGGGATGTCCTGCCCCGAGGGGAACCGAGGGGCGCCGAGGTGCGCGATGACGCTCCGTGGCCGTCGCCCGCGGGTACGCGTGGTCAGGGGGAGCACGGAAATGTTGCATAATGGATCAGTCGCCTGCTCCAGGCGGCCTACGGGGTCCGGTTCGACGTCGGCGCATCGCTGGCGTAAACTAGATCTCCGGTGTTGAAAACGCCATGATGTTCCATGCCCGCGCGGCGGGGATATCCGGCAGCTTTCGGCTCCATAGGGTAGTGGCGCAATTGGTAGCGCAGCGGTCTCCAAAACCGCAGGTTGCAGGTTCGAGTCCTGTCTGCCCTGCGCAGAACCGTCG
>NZ_JBNHHB010000122.1:0-15522 GCF_059091905.1 Arthrobacter sp. Dra40 | reverse complement strand
AGGCAACGGTTGAACCGGTGGAATTCCGGTACCGACAGTTAAAGTCTGGATGGGAGAAGCACGTACAGGTGGCAGCAATGGGCCACCGGGTACGGTCGATGACCGCTGACCCGGGCGCCCGGACCTACCGCTCTGTCGTTCCCCGGAGCCGCCGCGGCTCGAAAGGAACGGCATGGATTTTCTGCGGTGGCTCTTTGAAGCCCAGATTCCCGTCGCTGGCAGCGCCCTGCTGCTGCGCGAAGTTCTGGGCAATGTCTTCGGACTCCTCAGTGCCCTCGGCGGCATGCGCCGAAAAGTATGGGCCTGGCCTGTCGGCATCATCGGCAACGTGTTGCTGCTGACCGTCTTCCTCGGATCGCTTTTCGGCTCCGCCAGCACCGCCAACCTGCTGGGCCAGGCAGGCCGTCAGATCATGTTCATCGCCGTGGCCGTTTACGGTTGGAACCGTTGGCGTGCTGCCCGCAGCGGGAACGGCCACGCCATCACTCCGCAGTGGGCCGGCGGGAAGGCGCGATGGTGCCTGGTGGCTGCTTTGCTCCTGGGCACCGTTGCGCTGACTCCGGTATTCGCCGCCCTGGGCTCCTATGAGCCGGTGTGGGCCGACGCCTGGACTTTTGTGGGGTCGCTGCTGGCGACCTACGGCATGGCGCGCGGTTGGGTTGAGTTCTGGCTGATCTGGGTGGCGGTCGACATCGTGGGCGTGCCCCTGCTGTTCAGCGCCGGCTACTACGCCAGTGCCTTCATGTACCTCTTTTATGGCGGCTTCACCCTGGTCGGATTCTTTGTCTGGTGGCGGGCCAACGCACAGGCCAAGCCCGAGGTGGAGATCCTGCATCCGGATCCGCGGATCGGGCAACCGGCAGACGGGCAGGTACCGTCCCGATGAGCCAGGCAGCCACCGGCATTGGCCAGGATTTCCCGACGGCGGAGCAGCGCGGCATGGAACTGGCGCTCGACGCGGCCCGCAACGGCGTGCGCGGAGCGAATCCGTTGGTAGGCGCCGCCATCATCGACCCGGACGGGGAGGTGATCAGCCTCGGATACCACCGGGGTGCCGGTACACCGCATGCAGAAGTGGACGCGCTGGCCAAGGTGCCCGGGGAACGCCGGTCCGACTTGGCGGACTGCACCATGCTGGTCACGCTGGAACCGTGCGATCACCACGGACGTACGGGCCCCTGCTCAGCTGCCATTCTGGAGGCAGGGGTCGGGTCGCTGGTTTACGCCATGGCCGACCCCACCGATGAGGCGGCCGGCGGGGCGCAGCGGTTGGCCGGGGCGGGCGTCGCAGTGCGCACCGGCCTGATGCTGCAGCAGGCGCAGGACTTGAACCACCGCTGGTTCCAGGCGCGCCGGGAGCTGCGCCCCTTCACCACCCTGCACATTGCGCAGACAGTGGACGGGTTGATCGCCGCCAACGACGGCACCAGCCAGTGGATCACAGGTCAGGAAGCCCGGGCCGACAGCCACGGCATCCGCTCCCGTGCCGACGCGATCATAGCGGGCACCGGAACCATTGCGGCGGACGACCCCCGCCTGACCGCGCGGGACCTGGCCGGAAACGACACACCGGCCCAGCCCCTGCGCGTGGTGATGGGGCGCCGGAAGGTGCCCGCCGACGCCGCCATCCGCGGCGCGGACGGACGCTTCCTGCAACTGGCCACCCACGACCCGGCTGACGTCCTGGCCGAATTGGCCAACCGGGGCGTCGGCCACGCCATGATCGAGGGCGGCGCCACCATCGCCTCCGCTTTCCTGCGCGCCGATCTGGTGGATGAACTCGTGCTGTACGTAGCACCCCTGATGCTTGGCGCCGGCACCCGCGCGGTCACGGACCTTGGCATCGGGACCCTGGCCGAGGCTGCCCGCTGGCGCTGGGATACAGCCGGCGGCAGCACCCGCATTTTGGGCGCTGATCTGCGCCTGCACCTTGAACCTCTGCCGTTCCACGGCACCCAGAAAGGCAAGTGAATGTTTACCGGAATCATTGCGGAACAAGGACGGGTTGAGTCGCTGGAGTTGACTCCAGCCTCCGACAGTGCCGTCCTGACCTTCGCCGCCCCGCAGACCGCTCCGGGGCTCCCGCTCGGCGGGTCCATCGCCGTCAATGGCGTGTGCCTGACGGCCGTCGCCCTGAACGGCAACCGGGTCAGCGTCGACGTGATGGGGGAGACCCTCACCCGCACCACCACCGGGTCACTCCAGCCCGGGCAGACGGTGAACCTGGAACGCTGCGTCCCCGCCGACGGGCGGCTGGACGGGCACGTGGTGCAAGGGCACGTGGATGGCGTGGGCACGCTGGCCGAACGGGAAAACCTGGGCGACTGGGAGCGGCTGCGCTTCACCGTTCCCCACGGGCTGGCCCGCTACATCGCCGAAAAAGGGTCCATCGCCGTCGACGGCGTCTCGCTGACAGTGACGAAAGTCAGCGATGCTGCAGCGGATACACAGTTCTTCGAGGTTGGTTTGATTCCGACCACGCTGGCCGACACGGGGCTGGGCGCCAAGCAACCCGGAGACGCAGTCAACCTGGAGGTGGACGTGCTCGCCAAGTACGCCGAGCGGCTGCTGGCCTTCACAGCAGGAGCCCGGGCGTGAGCGCGGCGGTGGAGCCGCGGATCGCGCTCGACACCATAGAAGAAGCCGTCGCGGCGATCGCGGCCGGACGCCCCGTCGTCGTCGTCGATGACGAGGACCGGGAGAACGAAGGCGACATCATCTTCGCGGCCGACGCCGCTACGCCCGAACTCATGGGCTGGACGATCCGCTACACCTCGGGCGTGATCTGCGTACCGCTGTCCGCGGCACGGGCCGACGAACTGGGGCTGCCGCCGATGGTCGAAGTCAACCAGGATGCCAAAGGCACGGCCTACACGGTTTCCTGCGACGCTGCCGCCGGGATCACGACGGGCATCAGTTCCGCGGACCGCGCACGCACCGCCTTGGTGCTCGCGGCAGCGAACAGCACTGCCGCCGACCTGACGCGGCCCGGACACGTCTTTCCGCTGCGGGCGGTAGACGGCGGGGTGCTGGTGCGGCGCGGACATACCGAAGCGGCTGTTGACCTGTGCCGTCTGGGCGGGCGCGCGCCGGTGGGAGTGATCGCTGAAGTGGTGCATGACGAGGGGGACATGATGCGCCTGCCGGCCCTGCGTGCTTTTGCCGATGAGCACAAGTGTCCGCTGGTGTCGATCGAGGACCTGGCAAACCACCTCTCCGGTCATCAGCATGCGGCCGGCCCCACAAAGGCGGCGCACCATGGCCGCTAGGGACAGGTACGCCAACAGTCCGGCCGCCGCGGTCGAGGGCGGGCCCTCGGTCCAGCTGCCCACCGCATTCGGGAATTTCACGGCCCAGGCCTGGACCGACGCCGCCACCGGCGTGGAGCACTTGAGCATCACGTCACCGGTCCAGCCGACCGCCGAACCACTGGTGCGGCTGCACTCGGAGTGCCTGACCGGTGATGTGTTCGCTTCCTATCGGTGCGACTGCGGCGAGCAATTGGAGCAGGCACTTGCGATGATCGGCGGACAGGGCGGAACCGTGCTGTACTTGCGCGGGCAGGAGGGACGCGGCATCGGGCTGGCCAACAAGATCCGCGCCTACGCGCTGCAGGAAGCCGGCGCCGACACCGTGGAAGCCAATGAACAGTTGGGCCTGCCCGTGGACGCACGCGACTACACGGCCGCTGCCGCCATCCTGCGGGCCATGGGCATCGGCTCCATCCGGCTGCTGAGCAACAACCCGACCAAAGGCAGCACGCTGGCAGCGATGGGGATCGAGGTGGTGGAAATGGTCACCGCTGAAGTCCCCTTCCGGGAACAGAACCGCCGCTATTTGGAGACCAAGCGCGACCGGATGGACCACCGGCTGGCCGTGCTGCAGACAACACCCGTGCAGCAGAGCTGACGCCTGCGCCGCGGCACACCATTGACCACCGACACACAGCATTCACGAAGGAAGATCATGAGCGGACACGGAGCACCAGTTATCGACATCACCGGCCTGCAGGCGGAGACCGGCGCGCTGAAACTCGCCATCGTCGCGGCCAGTTGGCACACCGAAATCATGGACGGACTGGTTGACGGTGCGCTCCGGGCAGCAGCGGAGGCCGGGATTGAAGACCCTGTCCTGGTCCGGGTGCCCGGCGCGTTCGAGCTGCCCGTCGCCGCCGCCCGGCTGGCACCGCACTACGACGCCGTGGTGGCGCTCGGCGTCGTGATCCGTGGCGGCACGCCGCACTTCGAGTACGTCTGCCAGGCGGCCACGGAGGGACTGACCAGCGTCAGCGTCCAGACCGGAAAACCCGTAGGATTCGGCGTGCTCACATGCGACACCGAGCAGCAGGGACTGGACAGGGCCGGCCTGGAAGGCTCCAGCGAAGACAAGGGGCACGAGGCGGTCACCGCAGCCCTGGCGACCGCGGCTGCGCTTCTCGGTCTCGGCGTCTGACGGGCTGCTGCGCGGCGCCCGGAGGGATTTGTCACAATGGGATGGCGGTTTGCCGCCGCCCCGCGCTCCTGACGTAGTCTAAAGGGCGTGAAATCCTTCGAATCCCTGTTTGCGGAACTGAGCGAGAAGGCGCAACAGCGCCCGGAGGGCTCGCGTACGGTGGCCGAGCTGGATTCCGGCATCCACGGCATCGGGAAGAAGGTCGTCGAAGAGGCCGCCGAAGTCTGGATGGCGGCCGAGTACGAGTCCGACGAGGCCGCGGCCGAGGAAATCTCCCAGCTGCTCTACCACCTGCAGGTCTTGATGATCGCCAAGGGCCTTCAGCTGGAAGACGTCTACAAGCATCTGTAGCGGGACGCCGCCCTGCCGCGGTGCCCCGCCCAGACCCAGGCCGATTCCAAAGTTTTAAGGCCGTGCTGCGGCCGAGATGATTCCAGAAAGACTTCACATGCTGCGTGTAGCTGTTCCCAATAAGGGGTCCCTGTCCGAAGCCGCCTCCGCCATGCTCGGGGAAGCAGGCTACCTCCAGCGCCGCGACAGCCGGGAACTGGTCATGACCGACGCGGACAACGACATCGAGTTCTTCTTCCTGCGGCCGCGCGACATCGCCGTCTACGTAGGCTCGGGCACCTTGGATGTCGGTATCACCGGCCGCGACCTGTTTCTGGATGCGGAGGTCGAAGCGGTCGAGTTGATGAATCTGGGCTTCGCGGCGTCCACGTTCCGGTTCGCGGGCCCCGTGGGCGAGTTCAGCAGCGCCGAGCAGCTCAACGGCAAGCGCCTGGCCACTAGCTACGACGGACTGCTGCGCACCTACCTGACCGAGAACGGCATCAACGCCTCCGTCGTCCGCTTGGACGGCGCGGTGGAATCCTCGGTGCGTCTCGGTGTGGCCGACGCCATTGCCGATGTTGTCGAGACCGGCAATACGCTGCGGGCGGCCAACATGGAGATCTTCGGGGAGCCCATCCTGAAGTCCGAGGCCGTGCTGATCGGGCGTGCCGGGGAAACCCCGCCTGGCCTGGATGTGCTGATGCGCCGGTTGCGCGGCGTAATTGTCGCCCGCGAGTACGTCATGATGGACTACGACATCCGCAAGGACCACGTTGACGCTGCCGCGGCCCTGACCCCGGGGCTGGAATCACCCACCATCTCGCCCTTGCGCGACACCGGCTGGGTGGCCGTGCGCTCGATGGTCCGCCGAACCCAGACCAACCGAATCATGGACGAGCTCTACGATCTCGGCGCCCGGGCGATCCTGGTCAGCACCATTCACGCCTGCCGTATCTGATTGCCCCGGAGCTAGCCATGACTGTTGCCATCCGAGTGATTCCCTGTTTGGACGTCGACGCCGGACGTGTGGTCAAGGGCGTCAATTTCGAAGGTCTGCGCGACGCCGGTGATCCCGTGGAACTGGCCCACCGGTACGACCGCGCCGGCGCCGACGAACTGACCTTTTTGGACGTTACCGCCTCCTCCGGTAACCGCGAGACCACGTTCGACGTGGTGGCGCGCACCGCCGAGGAAGTCTTCATCCCGCTGACCGTGGGCGGAGGTGTGCGGGAAGTTGCCGACGTCGACAAACTGCTGCGCTTCGGGGCGGACAAGGCCGCGATCAATACGGCGGCAGTGGCCCGGCCCGATGTGATCGACGAAATCACCCGCTACTTCGGGTCGCAGGTGCTGGTGCTCTCGCTGGACGCCCGCCGGACCGACGACCCCTCAGTGGCGTCCGGATTCGAAGTCACCACGCACGGCGGCCGCAAGGGCACGGGCATCGACGCGGTGCAGTGGGCCCGGGAAGCAGCCGACCGCGGTGTAGGGGAGCTGCTGCTCAACTCGATCGACGCCGACGGCACCAAGGACGGGTTCGATCTCGAAATGATCCGGGCGGTGCGGGCCGAGGTAAAGGTTCCGCTGATTGCTTCCGGCGGTGCCGGAAAGCCCGAGCATTTTCCGCCGGCGGTGGCAGCCGGAGCGGACGCTGTGCTGGCCGCCTCGGTCTTCCACTTCGGGCCCGACGACGCGATAGCCCAGGTCAAGCAGGCCATCAGGGCAGCGGGCTACCCGGTCCGGTAAGCCCGGCCCGGGCTTGCGGCCACGGATTAGAGGCCGATTCTCAGAGGCCGATTTCGGCGCTTTGCAACAGGGCCACGGCATCGGCTTGGCCTTCGAAGGTGACCAGGGCGTGGTTGGCGCGGCCGCAGGCATGCATCAACAGCTCGCCTGGTTCACCCACGATGGCGACGGAGTCCGGCGCTCGTTTGGCAACGTGCCGGGGTCCGTCCGGTCGCACCAGCACGATGCCAAGGTCCACGCCGCGGTACAACAGGGCTGCCCGCTTGATCAATTCGTCCCACAGGGCCGTCGAATAGTCTTCGTCCAAGGCCCGTGGCGCCCAACGGTCGGTGGCGCGGCGGACATCTTCGGTATGGACGAAGAATTCCACCAGGTTGGCGACCGTGTCCACAGCCGGGACTTTGAGCGGCGAAAGGGCCGGCGGGCCGGCGCGGAAGGCGTCCACCAGTTTGGCGTAGCCGCCTGTTTTCCGGGCTTTGTCCGACATCTTCCGGGTGGCGGCATCGGAAACCTTCGCCAGCGGCTTGAAGGCCAGGCCGAGTGCGGCGCCTACCCGATGCTCGCGGATATACAAGTGGGCGGCGAGTTCAGCCGTCTGCCACCCCTCACACAGGGTGGGTGAATCCGGTCCTGCAGCCAACAAGGTTTCGGCCAGGACTTCGCGGGAGGGATTCACGTAATGCATCGCTTCTGAACCTAGCACGAAGAAGCAGTGTACGGGCGGGAATTTCGGGCCGCCAAGGCCCCCCGCGCACGGGCAGGTGCCGCCGCGACTTGGCACTAGACTTGTAGGGATGCCTTCCCAGTCTGATTCCCCGAATACAATGCCGCCCGCCGCCGGTGCAACGGCCCTCGATCCCGCCGTGGCCGAGCGGCTTAAGCGGGACTCCGCAGGGCTTGTCGCCGCGATAGTGCAGCAGTTCGATTCCGGTGAGGTGCTGATGCTGGGCTGGATGGATGACGAGGCGCTGCACCGCACCTTGACCACCGGCCGCGTGACCTTCTATTCACGCTCACGACAGGAATACTGGCGCAAGGGCGACACCTCCGGGCACGTCCAGTTCGTCAAGTCCGTGGCCCTGGACTGCGACGGCGATGCCCTGCTGGTCCGGGTGGACCAAGTGGGCGCCGCCTGCCACACCGGCACCCGCACCTGTTTTGACGGGCGTGACCTGGACGCTGTCGCCGGCCGCCGGGCCGCGCCCGGCGACGACGGGGCAGCGCCCGGCTCCTGAGCAGCCGCCGCCCCTCCCTTTGACCACCGCACTATCAGCCACTGAAGCGAAAGACAGATAACGCATGCAGGACCTTGGCGTCATCAGCCCCAGCCTGGAGGAATTCCGCACGCTTGCGCGCGACCGCCGGGTGATTCCCGTGTCCCTCAAGGTGCTCGCCGATGACCAGACTCCGATCTCGATCTACCGCAAACTCGCGGACTCCCGGCCGGGAACCTTCCTGCTTGAATCCGCCGCCGTGGGCGGAGTCTGGTCGCGCTATTCATTCATCGGGGCCCACTCGCGCGCGACGCTGACCACCAAGGACGGGCAGGCGCACTGGCTGGGCGAGCCGCCGGTGGGCGTGCCGCGCGACGGCAATCCGGTGGAGGCGCTGCGCGCGACGGTGGAGGCGCTGCGCACCGAGCGGTTCGATGCCCTCCCGCCGCTGACGTCCGGCCTCGTGGGGTTCGTCGGCTGGGAGGCTGTGCGGCACTGGGAGAAGTTGACGTCACCGCCGGAAGACGACCTTGGCCTGCCCGAGCTGGCCATGAACCTGGTCACCGATCTGGCGGTGCACGATAACGCCGAAGGCACGGTCACACTGATCGCCAACGCCATCAACTTCGACAACCGCGATGAGCGCGTGGACGAGGCATGGCTGGATGCCGTCAAACGTGCCAAGCTCATGCTGGCCCAACTGGCCGAACCGCTGGCCCAGCAGGTCTCGGTGCTGGAAGACGCCGCGCTGGAAACCGAAGACCTGATGAACAGCGTGACCCACCGCTGGGCCCGGGAGAAGTATCTGGCCGCCGTGGACCGGGGCAAGGAAGCGATTGTCGACGGCGAAGTGTTCCAGGTGGTGATCTCCCGCCGGTTCGAAGCCGAATGCTCCGCCGAGGCGCTCGACGTCTACCGGGTGCTGCGCAATCTCAATCCCAGTCCCTACATGTACCTGTTCAGTCTTCAGGACCCCGACGGCGTGGGCTATTCCATCGTGGGATCCTCGCCGGAGGCTCTGGTGACGGTCACCGGAGACGAAGTCATTACCCACCCCATCGCCGGATCCCGGCCGCGCGGACACAGCGTAGAGCATGACAAGGAGCTGGCCGAGGAACTGCTGGCTGACAAGAAGGAACGCGCCGAACACCTGATGCTCGTGGACCTGGCCCGCAACGACATCTCCAAGGTCTGCGAACCGGGCACCGTGGATGTCACACAGTTTATGGAGGTGGAGAAGTTCAGCCACATCATGCATCTGGTCTCCACCGTCGTTGGCCGGCTGTCCCCTGATAAGACGGCCTACGATGTGCTGGCCGCGACGTTCCCGGCCGGGACGCTCTCCGGCGCCCCGAAACCGCGCGCGCTGAGGCTGCTGGACGAACTTGAACCGCACCGGCGCGGGATCTACGGCGGTGTGGTGGGCTACCTCGACTTCGCCGGGGACATGGACATGGCCATCGCCATCCGCTCGGCCCTGCTGCGCGGCGGAGTGGCCTTCGTCCAGTCGGGTGGCGGGATCGTGGCCGATTCGCAGCCGGAGGCTGAGGCCCTCGAGACCGTGAACAAGGCGGCCGCGCCGCTGCGCGCCGTGACGCTGGCGGCCAGGCTGCATCCGGCCAATCCAGCACATGTACCGGTCAGGGGACAGGGATGAGCGACGACAACACCTCCCCGGCCGGAGGCCCGGAACACCCGTCACGGACGGGCGTTGCGCGGTGGCGGCGAAAAGGCATCGTGGTGCTGGCCGCCGTCGTGATGTCGCTGGCAGCCTTCGGGACCACCACGCAGACGTGGCTTAATGTTCGTTTCCCGGGGACCAAGGTCCAGACCCCTGATGTGAGCGTGCCCGGCAGCGACGCCGCCACCGCGGTGACGGCTCTGGCGCTGGTGGCCTTGGCCGCCGCGCTGGCTGCTTCCATCGCCGGCCGGGTGGCCCGGATCGTGATTGCCGTGCTGCTGGCAGCGGCCGGCATCGGCATCACTGCCGCCAGCATCGCCGTGATTGCCGATCCGGCCGCCGCCGCGTCGGCAGCAATCGGCGAGGCGACCGGACAAATCGGGGGAGCAGCCGCCGTCGGCAGCACCGCTTTCCCGTACCTGGCAGCCGGTGCCGGCGTTCTGCTGGTGCTGACGGCCCTCTGGCTGGTGATCGCCGGACGGTCCTGGGCTGCGTCCAGGAAGTACGTGCCGGCAACAGACCGGCAGGCTGACGGCATGCCCTCGGACCGCGCAGGCAGCGTCGACGAAATTGACAGCTGGGACCAGCTCAGCCGGGGTGAGGACCCCACCGATTGAACCACCGGCCCGGCCATGTGCCGGGGAGCGGGGCGGCCCGCGGGCGTGTCACACTGGCCCGCCGGGCAGCCAAACAATGGCAGAATGAACTAGCAGAACCGTTTTAGAGGGAGAAACACCATGGGCAACCAGGCCACCGCCACCGAAACCGCGATGAAGACGGATCCGGCAGGCAACATCCACGACGA
Organism: Arthrobacter sp. Dra40; assembly: GCF_059091905.1. NCBI lineage: Bacteria > Bacillati > Actinomycetota > Actinomycetes > Micrococcales > Micrococcaceae > Arthrobacter > Arthrobacter sp. Dra40. The sequence goes on along the minus strand of NZ_JBNHHB010000122.1, from coordinate 5,291 downwards.
GGTCATCGGCCACGGCAACAGCCCCGCCGCTTGGACCTGCGTGCTCATCATGATTGCGGGCTCCATCGTGGCAGGTATCGGATTCGCCATGGCCTCGGCCCTGGTCTTCTGGGCCGGCATGGCCGTGGTCTTCATCGGCTTGATCGTCGGCTGGATCATGAAGAAGGCCGGTTACGGCGTGGACGGCAGCAAGATCCAGGGCAGCGGACACTGACAGTGACCGTTCTCGACGACATCATCGTTGGCGTCAGGGAAGACCTCGAGGCGCGGCGCACGAAGGTCCCGTTGGCTGAGATCCAACGACTGGCCGCTGAAGCACCGGCCCCCCGCGATGCCTACGCTGCCCTGGGCGGCAACGATTCGCCCCGTACTGCGCTCAAGGTGATCGCGGAGGTCAAGCGCAAGAGCCCCTCCAAGGGCGAGCTGGCGTCCATCGCCGACCCGGCTGACCTGGCCGCCGATTACGCACGTGGCGGGGCTGCCGTCATCAGTGTGTTGACCGAGCAGCGCCGGTTCAACGGCTCACTGGCGGACTTCGACGCCGTGCGCGCCGCAGTGGACGTTCCTCTGCTGCGCAAGGATTTCAACGTCGAGGAGTACCAAATCTTCGAGGCCCGTGCCCACGGTGCGGATCTGGTGCTGTTGATCGTCGCTGCTCTGGACGATGCACAGCTGAAAGCCCTGCTGGCCCTGACGCATGAACTGGGCATGGAAGCGCTGGTGGAGACCCACACCGCCGAGGAAATCGACCGGGCCGTGGCCGTCGACGCACGCATCATCGGGGTGAACGTCCGCAACCTGAAAACCTTGGACGTGGACCGTTCCGTGTTCCCCGCACTGGCCGGCAGGATCCCTGCCGGTGCCGTGGTCGTGGCTGAATCGGGAGTCCGCGGCGTGGACGATGTCCGTGACTACGCCAACCAGGGCGCCCACGCGGTCCTGGTCGGCGAGGCATTGGTGACCATGGGCGATCCGGAAGCGGCCGTTGCCGAGTTCGGCGCGGCCGGCTCCGAAGCCATCGCCGCACGCCGCTGAGGCTGCGGCGCGCACAACTTCAGAATCCTTCAGGGGCAGACAGGGCCATCTGCGGCTCCGCGGCTGCCTCCAGCAACAGACAGGACGGCCATGACGCAGAGCCCTGACACCCCGGCAGAGCCCGGAACAACGCAGGAAGCAGCAGATGTTTTCCTGGCCGGAGGGAGTCTCCGCCATGCCCCCGGTCCGTACTTCGGCGCCTTTGGCGGGCGCTGGATGCCCGAATCCCTGATCGCCGCGCTGGACGAGCTCGAAGATACGTTTGAGAAGGCCAAGGCGGACCCGGAATTCGTCGCCCAGGTTGCCGAGCTGAACAAGAACTACTCCGGCCGTCCGTCGCTGCTGACCGAAGCCAAGCGCTTCTCCCGGCACGCCGGCGGCGCCCGGATCTTCCTCAAGCGCGAGGACCTGAACCACACCGGCTCGCACAAGATCAACAATGTGCTGGGCCAGGCCCTGCTCGCCCAGCGAATGGGCAAGACCCGCATCATCGCCGAGACCGGTGCCGGCCAGCACGGCGTTGCCAGTGCCACGGCCGCCGCACTGCTGGGCATGGAATGCGTGGTGTACATGGGCGCCGAAGACACCCGCCGGCAGGCCCTGAACGTAGCCCGGATGGAGCTGCTCGGAGCCACCGTCGTTCCCGTCACTGCCGGGTCGCAGACGCTCAAGGACGCCATCAACGAAGCCCTGCGCGACTGGGTGGCCAATGTGCACAACACCCACTACCTGCTGGGCACCGCTGCCGGCGCCCATCCCTTCCCGGCTCTGGTCCGCTTCTTCCATGAAGTGATCGGCGAGGAAGCCCGCGCGCAGATCCTCGACCAGACCGGCCGGTTGCCGGACGCCGTGTGCGCCTGCATCGGCGGCGGCTCCAACGCCATCGGCATCTTCCATGGCTTCCTGGATGACCGGAACGTCGCGCTGTACGGCTTCGAAGCCGGCGGCGACGGCGTGGACACCGGCCGGCACGCGGCCACCATAACGCTGGGCCGGCCGGGCGTGCTGCACGGCGCACGTTCCTACCTGATGCAGGACGAGGACGGCCAGACCATCGAGTCGCACTCGATCTCGGCCGGACTGGATTATCCAGGCGTCGGACCCGAGCATTCCTACCTCTCGGACATTGGCCGGGCCAGCTACGAACCGGTCACCGATGCGGAAGCCATGGATGCCTTCCGGCTGCTGTGCCGGACCGAAGGGATCATTCCGGCCATCGAGTCTTCGCACGCACTGGCGGGAGCGCTCAGAGTGGGCAAGCGCCTGACCGAAGGCACCGACAATCCGCAGGACGTCATCATCGTTGTGAATCTCTCCGGCCGCGGCGACAAGGACGTCGCCACTGCTGCGGAGTGGTTCGGCCTGCTGCCCAACGAATCGCCAGAGGCCGAAATCGGCTCCGAAGGAGAGCAGCTGTGAACAATACCGCCACCGTCAGCAAGTCGGCTGCGGCCATCGACCGGGCCCTGGCCGCCGGCAGGACCGCCCTGGTCGGCTACCTGCCCGCAGGGTACCCGGACGTCCAGACCACCATCGACGCCGCCGTCGCATTGGCAGAGAACGGCGCGGACGTCATTGAGATTGGCATTCCGTACTCGGACCCGGTGATGGACGGCTCGGTCATCCAGGCTGCCACCGTGCAGGCGCTGAAGGACGGTTTCCGGGTCAGCCAGGTGTTTGACATCGTCGCCGGCATCACCGCCCGGTGCGATGCTGCCGTGCTGGTCATGACGTACTGGAACCCGGTCCTCCGGATGGGCGTCGACGAGTTCTCCCGCCGGCTGGCAGAGGCCGGCGGCGCCGGGCTGATCACCCCGGACTTGATTCCCGATGAGGCAGGGGAGTGGTTCGAAGCCTCGGACAAATACGGGCTCGACCGCGTCTTCCTGGTCGCGCCGTCCTCCTCTCCGGAGCGGATGGCGATGACGGTCAAGGCCAGCCGGGGATTCGTCTACGCGGTATCCATCATGGGTGTCACCGGCGCCCGCGAGAGTGTCTCCAGCGCCGCCGAGCGCGTGGTCACGTCGGCCCATGAAGCCGGAGCCGAACGGGTCTGCGTTGGCCTCGGCGTTTCCAGCCCAGAGCACGTGCGCGAAATCGGCGCCTATGCCGAGGGCGCCATCGTCGGCACCGCGCTGGTGGCCGAACTGGGCAACTCCGGTGTGGAAGCACTCGGTGCACTGGCGGCGCGGCTGGCCGAAGGCACGCCCCGGGACTGACAGAATGACCGGTGGCCGGCGGTTCCGCCGCGGACCGCCGAACAACCCGCAAACATCGGCCTAGAGGACGAATCTGGTGTACAGCACGACTATTGCAATGGCCGTCCCGGCATCCTTCCCCAGCCCCGGCTGGTCCGGGTTCACCCTTGGCCCGGTGACCATTCATGCCTATGCCCTGTGCATCCTGCTCGGCATCGTCGCGGCACTGTGGCTGACGAACCGTCGCTGGAAGGCGCGCGGCGGGCAAGAGGAGTTCATCTGGGATGCGGCCATTTGGGCCATCCCGTTCGGCATTGTCGGCGGCCGTCTCTACCACGTCTTCTCATCACCCGATGCCTACTTCGGACCGAACGGGGACCTGAGCCTCATCCCGCAGATCTGGCGCGGCGGGCTGGGCATCTGGGGCGCCGTGGCACTCGGCCTGGTCGGCGCGTGGATCGCGTGCCGCAGGGCCGGCATCAAGCTGCCGGCCTTCATGGATGCCGCCGCCCCCGGGGTGCTGCTGGCCCAGGCCATTGGGCGCTGGGGCAACTGGTTCAACCAAGAGCTGTTCGGCGCACCCACCACACTGCCCTGGGGCTTGGAAATCGACCCCAACAACCCCAACTTCCCTGCCGATGCGGCCCCGGGGACGTTGTTCCACCCCACCTTCCTCTACGAGTCGCTGTGGAACCTGGCCGGAGTGGCCCTGTTGCTGCTGCTGGACAAGCGCTTCAAGTTCCGCCGCGGCATGCTGTTCTGGCTGTACGTCGCGTTCTACACGCTCGGCCGGATCTGGATTGAAATGCTGCGCATCGACGACGCCGAGATGGTCACCCTGTTCGGCATCACCCAGCGGCTGAACGTGTGGACGTCGCTGCTGCTGCTGGTCGCCGCCGTCGTGATTTTCGTTGTGCTGTCCCGCCGCCCGCGCACCGCCGGGACCGACTCGGTGTACTTGCCCGGCCGTGAGCCCTCCGGCGATGAGGTTGAGGTGGAGTCAGCGCCAACAGCGGCGGTGCGGGACAAAGCTTCCACGCACGACGGCGGTGCCTCCGCCGTGCCCAGTGGCGCTAAATCTGGCTCCGAGGCGTCTCCGGCCGCTGCCGGCGCTGCCCCGGCAGGCTCCGAGGCTTCCCCGGCCACGGCGGAGGCGGATCACCATGGTTCAGCAACCAAGCCGACGGCTGCGGACAGTGCGGCAGCCGATGCAGCAGAAGACAACGACCCGCTGCGGGCAGAGAACAACCGCAGTCAGAACTAGTCATCCAGGCAGCCGCCGGAACCGAAGCTCCAGTGGTTCCGGCGGCTTCCTGCCCTCCGCGCGCTGCCGTTAACAATCCGGAAAACGCTCGTTAAAAATCCTGAAAACCCTGTGTTGCACCGACACCGGCGTGCTATCGTCGCTCTACCGCAGAACAGACTCGTTCGGCGGACCGGGCCGACCTCAGCGGCCGACCGGACCATCGAGGTACGCACATCCCGGATTACCCACCGGGCGCAGACATGCACCGTACCGACCACACTGACGTGGATTCTCCGCCGGACCAGGCGCACCACGAATGCGGTTCCCGGCGGTCGTGGCTGATCGACCGCACCGTTCATCCTTGCGGCACCATCCAAACCCTGCACACCGAATGCGCTGTGCCGGGGGAGCACGCCATCGAATCCCGACTGCAGCACGGACAGGCCCATTCCTCGGACCGGTCCGGGCGGGGCCAGCGCCGTCCCCTTCTCACGCACATCCAGGAGAAGGAAGTTCACGATGACTCCTCCGTTCAAGGGGTCGAGTACCCCGCGCAGCCTCGGCGGCGGACACGGGCCTCAGCACACCAAAGTGCAGTCGCCGTTCAGTCGTTTCGCCGCCTACCCGGAACGAACCGGGCTGTACGATCCTGTTCACGAAAAAGACGCCTGCGGTCTCGCTGTCATTGCCACCCTGAGAGGCGAGCCCGGGCACGACATTGTCGATGCGGCGCTGACGGCGCTGCGCAACCTGGAACACCGCGGCGCAGTCGGCGCCGATGAAGGAACCGGTGATGGCGCCGGGCTGCTCAC
>NZ_JBNHHB010000121.1:0-15726 GCF_059091905.1 Arthrobacter sp. Dra40 | reverse complement strand
GTGCAGCAGCCCGGCCATTCCCCACCGGCTTCTCGATTTGACCCGCGTGAGTCGCGGCAGATAGGTTTTCGTGGCGTAGGTCACCCAGTCGGCCCCTCCGGGGTAAGCGGCCGGGGGGCTTGCCATCGGTCTGGCCGGATGGGCAATGGAGCCTGCGTCCGACCGATTCGACCAAAAGCTCCCGCAGCTGCGCAGTCCCACCCCTAAGGAACATAGTGAGCGACACCAACAACGCACCGCATCTGCAGCGGTCTTTGTCCAACCGCCATATCCAGTTGATCGCCATTGGCGGGGCCATTGGCACCGGACTTTTCATGGGGTCGGGCAAGACGATCTCGGTCGCCGGCCCGTCGGTCATTTTCGTCTACATGATCATCGGCTTCATGCTCTTCTTCGTCATGCGGGCGATGGGCGAGCTGTTGCTGAGCAACACCGAGTACAAGAACTTCGGCGATTTCGCCGGGGACATCCTGGGCCCGTGGGCCGCATTCTTCACCGGCTGGACGTATTGGTTCTGCTGGGTGGTCACCGGCATCGCCGACGTCGTCGCCATCGCGCATTACGTGGCGTTCTGGTGGCCCGATCTGCCGCTGTGGATCCCGGCACTGGCCTGCATCCTGCTGCTGCTCGCGCTGAACCTGCCCACCGTGCGGGCCTTCGGCGAGACCGAGTTCTGGTTCGCGCTGATCAAGATCGTCGCCATCATGGCACTGATCGTCGTGGGCCTGGTCATGATCCTCACCGGCTTCGAGCACGACGGCGCCCGCGCCTCCTTCGGAAACCTCTGGGAGCACGGCGGAATGTTCCCCACCGGCTTCATGGGCTTCGTGGCCGGGTTCCAGATTGCCGTGTTCGCGTTCGTCGGGATCGAACTGGTCGGCACCACCGCTGCCGAGACCAAGGACCCGGAAAAGAACCTGCCGCGTGCCGTGAACTCCATCCCGATCCGCATCCTGATCTTCTACGTAGGCGCCCTGATCATCCTCATGGCCGTCCAGCCGTGGACCGGGTTCAACGCCGACGAATCCCCGTTCGTGGGCATGTTCGCCCTCGCCGGCCTCGTCGGTGCGGCCGGCGTCGTGAACTTCGTGGTGCTCACCTCGGCGACCTCCAGCGCCAACTCCGGGATCTACTCGACCTCCCGGATGATCTACGGGCTCTCGCTCGAGGGTGATGCGCCGAAGCGCTTCGGCAAGCTGTCCGGGCGGGGCGTGCCGCGCAGCGCGCTGCTGTTCTCCTGCATGTTCCTGCTCGCCGGCGTGGTCCTGCTCTACGCCGAGGGCAGCGTCTCCGAGGCCTTCACCATGGTCACCACGGTCTCGGCGCTCTGCTTCATGTTCGTCTGGACCATCATCCTGGTGAGCTACATCGTGTACCGCCGCCGCCGGCCGCAGCTGCACGAGGCCAGCACGTTCAAGATGCCGGGCGGTTCGTTCATGCCGTTTGTGGTCATGGCCTTCTTCGCCTTCATCCTGTGGGCACTGACCACTCAGCCGGACACGTTGGCTGCGCTGCTGTTCACTCCAGTGTGGTTCGTCGCGCTCGGCATCGGCTACCTGGTGCTGCGCCGCAACCCGGAGCACACGGCTATCCGTGCCGCCCACGACGCCAAGGTTGCCGAGGAAAAGGCAGCACTCGCCGGCCGCGAGGACGCCTTGACCGGCCAGCGCTAGCAACCCGCTCTACGCGTCGCGTAAACGTCCGCTTCCCCTGGTCTTGGGGGAGCGGACGTTTGGCGTTCTGCGTCCCTCGGCAGCCAGCCCCTGTCCCTGAGTGCCCGCCATGCCGCAAGCCGGCGACGGCGCGCACCGCTATGCCGCAAGCCGGCGACGGCGCACACCTCCACGCGCAGTTACGATGGCGCCATGGAAGATTCGATCACGCTGCGCTTCCTCGCCGCGCCCACCGACGTCGCCGCCGACGGGACCACGGTGCAGGCCGGGAGGGTCCTTGAGTGGATCGACAAGGCAGGGTACGCCTGCGCCGTCGGCTACTCGGGCGGTTACTGCGTCACCGCGTACGTCGGCAACGTCCACTTCACCCGGCCCATCCACAACGGGGACCTGATTGAGGTCAGCGCGCGCATCGCCCACACCGGCCGTTCCAGCATGCAGGTGGTCGTCACCGTCGACGCCGCGGATGTGCGCGAGCGGCAGTTTCGGCCGGCCATGGACTGCATCCTGGTGTTCGTCGCCATGGACGAGCAGCGGCGGCCGCGCGAAATTCCGCCGTGGACGCCGACCGATGCCGCGTCGGAGCGGCTGGCCCGCGGCGTCGAGGGCAGGCTCGAGGCCCGGCGCGAGATCCGGGAGGTCATGCGCGCCCAGGCCTACACCGATGCCGGCACAACACCGTCCGAAAGCTTCCGTTTCCTGGCCGCACCCACCGACGTGAACTGGGGCGGCAACGCCCACGGCGGGATCGTAATGCGCTGGATCGACGAGGTGGCCCGGGCCTGCGCCATGGGCTGGTGCGGCGCCGACGCCGTCGCCGTCTATTCCGGCGGGATCCACTTCCTGAACCCGGTCCACATCGGTGACCTGGTGGAACTCGCCGCACGGATGATCCACACCGGGCCCCACTCCATGCACATCGCCGTCCAGGTCCGGGCACGGGACCCGCGCGGCGGCGACTGGCGGGACACCACGCAGTGCATGACCGTCTTCGTCACCCGGGACGAGGCCGGGCACGCCGCCAAGGTTCCGCAACTGGTGCTGCACTCCGACGAAGACCGGCGGCTGGCCGCCCACGCGCAGGACCTGGTCCGCCGCCGCGCAGCGCTGCCTCCACTGGAGTTCGGCGTGGAGCGCAAGTACTGACCGCACCTCTTCCCGCGTGCGGCCGAACGCGCAAGAATGAACGCGCACGGAACGCAGCATCCTCAACGGAAGGCAGACCCATGGCACTGGACCTTAACCCCTACCTGCAGTTCAGCGGCAATGCCGGGGAGGCGATCGACTTCTACCACTCGGTGTTCGGCGGTGAGCTCAACAAGATGACGTATGCCGAGGGCATGGGGGATGACAACCCAAAGACCGGGGCGAACATCATGCACGCGTCGGTGTTCGTGGACCGCGGGTTCCTCTTGATGGCCTCGGACGTGCCGCCCGATGTGCCCGCCTCCACCAACGGCTACATCTGCATCAGCTCCAGCGGAGAGGACTCGGGCGAGGACGCCAAGCTGCGGAGTTATTGGGAAGGCCTGAGCGACGGCGCCAAGGTGAACCAGCCGCTGGAGCAGGCACCCTGGGGCGACTACTTCGGGCAACTCACCGACCGCTTCGGCGTGAACTGGATGGTCAACATCACCGGTCAGCAGAACGCCGGCGGCGCATCCCAGTAGCCCGTCTAAAGAACGAGGACCCATGGCCATCACCGATTTCGACCGGTACCCGCTGACCTTCGGACCCAGCCCGGTCCACCACCTGCCGCGGCTCAGCAAGCATCTGGGCGGCGCGCAGATCTGGGCCAAGCGGGAGGACGTAAATTCCGGCCTGGCTTACGGCGGCAACAAGACCCGCAAGCTCGAGTACATCGTTCCGGACATTCTCGCCGAGGGCGCGGACACCATCGTCTCAATCGGCGGCTTCCAGTCCAACCACACCCGACAGGTCGCGGCGGTGGCCGCGAAACTGGGGCTGAAGGCGCTGCTGGTGCAGGAGAGCTGGGTGGACTGGCCGGACCCGCTCAATGACCGGGTGGGCAACATCCTGCTCTCCCGGCTGATGGGCGCGGACGTGCGGCTGGACCCGTCGGGCTTCGACATCGGCATCCGCGACTCCTGGCAGAACGCCGTCGCCGAGGTCGAAGCTGCCGGCGGAAAGCCCTACCCCATCCCGGCCGGTGCCTCCGAGCACAAGCTCGGCGGGCTGGGGTTCGCCAACTGGGCCTACGAGGTTCAGCAGCAGGAGCAGGAGCTCGGCGTCTTCTTTGACACGATCATCGTCTGCACGGTCACCGGCTCCACCCACGCCGGCATGATCGCCGGCTTCGCCGCCTTGGAGGATGACGGCGGCCGCCCGCGCCGCGTGATCGGCATCGACGCCTCCGCCACCCTGGCTAAGACCCGTGAGCAGGTCGGTCGCATTGCGCGCAACACCGCCAAGCTGATCGGCCTCGAGCGGGACCTGCGCGACGACGAAATCACCGTGCTGGAAGGCTGGGCCGGCGACCGCTACGGCATCCCGGTGGACTCCACCCTTGACGCCATGCGGCTCAGCGCCTCGCTCGAAGCGATGATCACCGACCCGGTGTACGAAGGGAAGTCCATGGCCGGCATGATCGACCTGGTCACCAGCAGGCAGATCCCGGCCGACAGCACCGTGCTCTACGCCCACCTCGGCGGCCAACCCGCCCTCAACGCCTACAGCGGCCTGTTCCGAAGCTGACAAACAACGACGGCGGCGCCCGCCACAGCGCCCCTATTTAGCCGGGTGCCACCTGCCAGCTATTGGCTGCGATCAGGTCCGGGCCGCGCTAGGTGCGCCGAGTTCCGGCCAGGAATGCCCGCGCCTGCTCGGCGTACCAGTCAATCGCTTCGGGATTCGCCAGCGAGCCGCGGTTGACGGCCACTGCCGGGTCGTGGCCGGCGAAGAGTTTCTTGACCGGGACTTCAATCTTCTTCAGCGCGTGGGTGACCGGTACGGCCGGCGCCTGGATGATGGCGTCGGGTACGTGCCGTGCACTGGCGCGTTCCTTGATGGTGGCGGCAATGCGGTCGCGCAGGGCGTCGGTGAGCTGTTCGCCGTCGTCGAGCACCACGAACAACGGCATGTAGTAGCCGCCGTCGGGCCGTTCCAGCCCGATCACCATGGACTCGCGGACCTCCGGCACATGCTGGAGGGCGGCATAGATGTCAGCGGAGCCCAGCCGGACGCCGGCCCGGTTGAGTGTGGCGTCGGAACGGCCGTGCACCACGAAGGCGCCGCTGGCGGTCTCGGAGATCCAGTCGCCGTGCGTCCAGACCCCCGGGAACTTCTCGAAGTATGAGGCGCGGTACTTGGCGCCGTCGTCGTCGGCCCAGAAGGACACGGGCATCGAGGGCATGGGCCGGGTGATCACCATGTCGCCGACGGCGTCCACCACCCGATTGCCCGACTCGTCCCAAGCTTCCACCGCCACGCCCAGCAGCGGTCCCTGGAGCTCGCCCAGGTGGACCGGCTCCAGCGGGTTGGAACCGATGAAGCCGGAGCAAATGTCCGTCCCGCCGGAGTCCGAGCCGAGATGCACGTCCGCCTTGACCGCCCGGTGCACCCACTGCCAGGTGGAGTCGGGCAAGGGCGAACCCGTGGACATGATGGACCGCAACCGGGACAGGTCCCAGTCCCTGCCCGGCTCCAGGCCGGACTTCTCCACCAGCTGCAGGTAGGCGGCGCCAGTGGCGAACATCGTGGCGCCGGTGTCGGCGATGATCTGGAACTGCCGGTCCTTGCGGCCGAACATCGGCGAGCCGGCGTAGGTGACCACGGCGGCGCCGGCCATCATGTTGTTGACCAGCGTGTTCCACACCATCCAGGACGTATTGGCCGCGACGTAGTAGAGGTCGCCCGGGCCGAGGTCCTGGTTCAGCCCCGCACCCTTGACCGCCTCCAGGGCCATGCCGCCGTGGCCGTGCACAATTCCCTTGGGCGCGCCGGTGGTGCCGGAGGAGAACAGCACCCAGAGCGGGTGGTCGAACGGCAAACGCTCATAGGAAGGGACGACGGCGTCGCCCAGCAGCGCGGCAAAGTCCAGTCGCGCGTTGCCCGCCCCCGCAGCACCGTCGGCCACCGTGCCCGGATCAGCGTCGGGCTCCAGCCCGCGGACCAACAGCGTGTGCTCCAAGGTGGGCAGCCCCGCTTCGACCTCCGCCAGGTGCCCGCGGCGGTCGAACTCCTTGCCGTTGAACCGGTAGCCGTCCACGCCAATCAGCACCTTGGGCTCCAGTTGGCGAAGCCGGTCCAGCGTGGCCTTGGCGGATAGATCCGGCGAGTTGACCGTCCAGATGGCACCGATGGACGCCGCAGCCAGGAGCCCGATGATGGCCTCCGGGAGGTTCGGCAGCACCGCGGCCACCCGGTCACCCGGAGTGACGCCGAGGCTACGCAGCCGGCCTGCGAGCGAGGCGACTTCCGCCTCGAGCTGCCGCCAACTGCGCACGCCCGTCGAATCATCCTCCTGCACGGTCAACAGCGCCGTCGCGTCGGCAACCGTGGGGTCCGCGGCGTGGCGGAAGATGTTCTCCGCGAAGTTGATCCGGGCGCTGGGGTACCAGACGGCGCCCGGCATCCGGTCTTCCGCCAGTGCCGGGCCCTCAAAGCCTTCGCCGACCACACCGAAGTACTCCCGCACCGCGTCCCAAAAGCCGGACAGGTCCGACACCGACCACCGGTGCACGTCGCGGTAATCCTCAAGCGCCACACCGCGGTGCCCGCGGACCCAGCCCATGAAGTCCCACAGCCGCGAGGCGCGGCGCTGCTCCTCGTTCGGAGCCCACGTGATGGTGCGCGCTTTCACTGCGGGGGCCTCGTCGGTGGTCTGGAGGTCAGTCATGGTGGTCCTTTCAGACGGCCGGAGACGCCGTTGTTGGGTGGCGATGACGGCTCCGGTGGGTGCGGGAAGTGCGGTTCGCCGAGTCCAAGGACCGGGCTCCGGTGCTAGACCAACTCGTTGCGGAGGGTGCCGATGCCCTCCACGGTACTGGTGAGGACGTTGCCCGGCTGCAGGGCGATGCCGTGGGCCTTGCCCACCCCGGCAGGCGTCCCGGTGAAGATGATGTCGCCCGGGAAGAGGGTAACAATCCGGGACAGCTCGGCGATGATCTGCGGCACGGAGAAGATCATGTTGCGGGTGTTGCCGTCCTGGACCTTCCAGCCGCCGGCCGGGCCCTGTCCCTCGATGACGGTCGAGAGCGGCAGCCCCTGGTAGTCCGGCAGTTCGTCGAGCGTGACGACGGCGGGGCCGAAGGGGGAGAAGTTCGGGAAGGACTTGCCCAGGCTGAACTGCGGAACGGGCGGGCGCAGCTGGATCTCGCGCTCGCTGAAGTCCTGGCCGACACTCAGTCCGGCAACACCGTCCCAGGCGTCGGCCTCGTCGACGTTGTGCATTTCCTTGCTGATCACTGCGACCAGTTCCACTTCGTAGTCCACCGTCTCTGAGGGCAGTTCGACGACGGCGCGGGGCCCGGCGAGCGAGGACTGGAACTTGGTGAACACGAACAGGTGCTCCGGGTAGGGCAGGCCCGCTTCGTCGGCGTGGTCCTTGTAGTTCAGGCCGATAGCGAAAATCTGCCGCGGGTTGGGGACGGGGGCGCCCAGTTCTTTTTCGTCGTACGGCCGGGCGTCCGAGTAATCGGCTTCCTCGGCCCAGGCACGGAAAGCGTCCCAGTCCTCGTAGAGGCCAAGGGGTGCAGGGCCGAACTTGCCGGCTGAGGCTTGTTGGATGTCGAGCGCCTGTCCGTCGCGGACCAGGACGGCCCGGCCGTGAAGATTTGCGATGCGCATAAGAGGTGTCCTTTAGCTTGGGAAGCAGGTCTAGTCGATGCCGATGGGGAGGGCGCCTTCGCCGGCGGGAACTCCGTCGGCGAGTTCCGGCTGGGCGGCCAGCCGTGCGGGCCACACATCGGGGAAGGACACATCCGGGTTGGCGCCGGCCGGGATGTATTCGCCGGCGTACGCCTTCTTCTGGATAGTGTCGAAGTCCAGACCTGCGGCACGCGCGGCCAGCAGTTGCTCGGGGTCGAACTGCGGGCCGACCTGGTCCTCGCTGAATTCCTGCGAGGCCCACATCCACTCCTTGGAGACCGCCCAGTCGTGCCAGGCGTCCACCTGGATCTCCACGCCGTTGCCGTCCGGGTCGATGTAGTACATGGACATGGTCATGCCGTGGTGCAGGTTCACGGCCGGCAGGATGCCCTGGTCGCGCAGCCGGGCGTAGTTGTCCAGCCACTGGTCGAAGGATTCGTATTCGAAGGCGGTGTGGTGCAGGCCGGCGGTGTGGGGCTTGTCCACCGGCGGCTTGGTCCCGGGCAGCCGGAGCAGCGCGATGCGGTGGTTGGCCTCGTCGTTGGTCAGCCACGCGGCATGCTCGGCGTAGTAGACCGGCTGCAGGCCGCAGACCAGCTCGTACCAGCGCACCATCGCGTCCACATCCAGCGTCATGAAGGTGGCGTGGTGCAGTTTCGGCACCGTGATCGGGCGCGGCTTGGGGTTGCGGGCGTAATTGGACTTTTCAACGGCCATGGTGGGCCTCACTTTCTGGGATTGCGGCGGCCGGTTGCTTCAGCCGCACGGGTAAGGAGGAAGGATTACGGGTTGTGTGGAAGTTTGGAACTAGCCGAGCCGCTCGACCACCATCGCCATGCCTTGGCCGCCGCCGATGCACATGGTGGCGAGCCCGAGTTGCTGGTCCCGGGTCTGCAGGCCGTTCAGCAGCGTGGTGAGCAGCCGCGCGCCGGTGGCCCCGTATGGGTGCCCCAACGCGATAGAGCCACCGAAGGGGTTCAACTGGTTTTCGACGTCGATACCCAGCTTGCGTGCTGACGGCAGCACCTGCGCGGCGAAGGCCTCGTTGAGTTCGACGATGTCGATGTCGCCGATCTCCAGTCTGGCTCGGTCCAGCGCTTGGCAGCTGGCCTCCACCGGTCCCAGGCCCATGATCTCCGGCGACAGGCCGGACAACCCGGTGGAAACGATCCGGGCCAGCGCGGTCAGCCCGTGCCGGTTCGCCACGGCTCCCGAGACCACCACAACTCCGGCGGCGCCGTCGTTCAGCGGGCACGCGTTGCCGGCGGTGACGGTTCCCGTGGGCGAGAAGATGGGCTGCAGTTCCGCCAGCCGCTCCGCCGTGGTGCCCGGACGCGGGCAGTCGTCGGCGCTGCGGGTGGAGCCGTCCGGTGCGGTGACCGGAATGATCTCGCGGGAAAAGAAGCCTGCCTCCACTGCTGCCACCGCCAACTGCTGCGAGCGCGCGGCGAACTCGTCCTGGTCGGCCCGGGTGGTGCCGGTCAGCTGCGCGACATTCTCCGCGGTATGGCCCATGGCAATGTAGGCGTCGGGCAGCCGGCCCTCGTCGCGCGGGTCGCTCCATGCGGTGCCGTCGGCGATGCGACGGGCGGTCAGCGCCGCCGCATCGCCGAAGCGTGGGTTGGCTGCTTCCCGCACCTCCTGGTAGCGGGAGACGGATTCCACCCCGCCCACCAGGTACGCGCCACCCTCGCCGGCCTTGATAGCGTGCAGGGCCATGCGTGCACCCTGCAGCGAGGAAGCGCAAAACCGGTTCACGGTGGTTCCCGGCAACCGGTCGTGCCCCATCAGGACGGCGACCCGGCGCGCCATGTTCCAGCCGTGTTCGTCCTGCGGCATCGCGTTGCCCAGGATCAGGTCTTCCAGTTCGCCCACCGGCAGATCGGGTATCTTGGCCAGCACGCCGGCCAGTGTCTCCGCGGCCAGATCGTCCGGGCGGATGCCGGTCATGCTGCCCTTGCCGGCGCGCCCGATGGGGGAACGCCCCGCGGCGACGATCACGGCGTCGTCGTTTTTCAGCGTGGTCATGCTGCTCCTGAGGTCTTGGCGGGAACGGTGAGGTGGAGGGCTCCGGCCAGCGAGCCGACCAACGCGGACAGTTCGTCCTGGTCGGCGGCGCCGCCGTAGACGAAGAAGTCGGGACGGAACAGCTGTCCGATCTGCCCGTGGGCCGCGAGCTCCGGCAGGTACCGGCCGTCTTCATCCGTGACGGTCAGGACTGTAGGGGAGCCGTCGGCAACCGGTGAGCCCTTCGGCAGCACCCGCACCACCAGCGCGGGCAGCGCGTCGGGCAGCAGCCGGGCCACTGACTCAGCCGCGTCGTCGTCCACGGCGCGCCCGTCGAGGAGCATCGTGAACTGCCCAAACGTGCTGCGGTCCAGCAGGTCGACCGATCCGTCGCCGTGCCCGACGCGTCCGTGGAGTCCGATCAGGCCCGCCACCGAGGAAAGCGTTGGGTCCCCGCCGGGGAAGGCGCCGGGCCCCAGCCGCTCCGGAGGAACCGGCGGCAGCACGTTCTGGGGCAGCGGTCCGTTGGTGAGGAAGTGCGTGTCCCGCTCGGCCACGGCCGCCGGATCCGTCTGGCAGATTACGCGGCCCAGCTCCACGGACATGCCCAGCGCGAACTGTACGTGCGCCGATCGCTCCGAGGTGTAGGTGTCCAGCAAAGCGTCGCCGGCCGCGCCCCGCAAGACCAGGTCCAGTTTCCAGGCCAGGTTCACCGAGTCGCGGATTCCGCTGACCAGGCCCTGGCCGTAGAACGGCGGCATCTGGTGGGCCGCGTCGCCAGCCAAGAAGACCCGGTCGTCGCGCCAGTTCTCAACCCACTTGGCTTGGAAGCGGTAGATGGCCCGGCGTTCCAGCGTGGCGGTGTCTGGGGTGACACCCCATGGCGCCAGCAGCTCCCAGGCGAACTCGTCCGTGTTGAACACGGCCAGGTCGTCGTCGGGCATCCGCATGAATTCGAAGCGCCGCCGGCCCGGCCCCGCGCTGACGGTCGTGGTCGGGCGTGCCGGATCGCAGATCTGCAGGTTGTCCGGTTCCCACACCCGTCCGTCGGAGGGCAGCAGGTCCACGATCAGCCAGTCGTAGAAGAAGCCCAGGTCCTTGACCGCCGTCTTCATGTACTGCCGGACAAAGCTGTTGGAACCGTCGGCACCGACCGCGTACCGTGCCCGCAGTGTCCGCTGCTTCAGCGTGCGGCTGGTGACACGCAGTTCCACGAGGTCATCCTGCTGGTCGAACCCCACTACCTCGGTGCCGCGGTAGACCTCAAGGTTCGGGAAGTCGGAAGCCCGTGTCCGCAGCCGTTCCTCCAGAGCCGGCTGGTTGAACATGGAAGACTCCGGCCAGCCCTGGTTGCCGGCGAGGGCATAGTCGAACCTCAGCATGGTGCGCCGGTCGGCCGTCTGCCATTCATAGGAGGCGGTAGGCGAGGCGAACTCCGCCATGAAATCGGCCAACCCCAGACCGTCGAGCAGACGGGAGATATCGGGGTCGTAGTGCACGGCACGTGGCAGCGGGTACGGGTTCGGCTGCTTCTCCACGACGACGACGTCGTGGCCGCGTTGCGCGAGCAGCAGACCGAGGGTTTGTCCCACCGGCCCAAGACCGACAATGGCGACGTCGTACACGCGGGGGCTGGTGGTCAGAGGGGTTTCGTCGGCACCTGCCCACGGGGGACGTTCCGCTGGTATTCCGGCCATGCCTCAACTCCTTCGCCTGCCGGCCCGCTTGGGTGACGATGAATCTCCCCCGACGGACGGCCTGTGTGTGCTGCGTCATGCCAGCTTGTCAGGCGGTCTCCGATAAATCAACTGATTATCGATAATTCTCGAATTCACGGGGAGGTTGTACTCTTTTGGCATGGCCACCCAAGCGCGCTCCGCCACCCTGACCGCCCACGTGCATGAACAGCTCCGGGCCGAGATCCTCAGTAATGTGTACGCTCCGGGCAGCCCGCTGCGCCTGGCCGCACTGTCCAAGCACTACGGAACCAGCATGTCGGTCATCAGGGAGGCTCTGGTCCGGCTCGCGGAGCAGCACCTGGTGGTGCTGCTGCCGAACCAAGGGTTCCGGGTCGCTGAGATCTCGCGCGAAGACCTGGTTGACCTCACCGAACTGCGCATCATGCTTGAGGGGCTCGCCCTCCGTCGGTCCATCGAGCGTGGGGACATGGACTGGGAGGCGAGGGTCGTCTCCACGCATCATGTCCTCGAGCGGGCCGAGCTGCGCCGGGAGGGCGGGCCCGGCACGACAGCGGAATGGAGCGCTGCCCACGCAGCCTTCCATGACGCTCTGGGTATCGCCTGCGGCAGCCCCCGGTTGATCAGCATGGTCCGCGGCCTCCGGGACAGTTCCGAACTTTATCGCCAGCTCTCCGGAGCGGGTGAGGCGGAGGTGAAGCGCGATATCCCGGCAGAGCACCGCGAACTTATGGAACTTGCAAGGGATCGACGGGCCGACGAGGCTGTCGCGGCGCTGGGGCGCCATTTCCAGCGCACGACCGACCTTCTCCTGCAAGCGGTCTTGGCAGAAGATGTGGCGACCGAGCCCCCGCGGCATTCATGACAAATTAGAAGATTTTCGATAATCCCTTGCATTGACCAGCAAAATGGTCGATGCTGGCTGGACATGGATGCGTACGAGATGCGCGTCACAGTCTTAAGGGGATTTCAATGACAAGCTCTTCTTCCTCGGGAGCGCATGCCGCTTCGGCCGCTGCCGCCAGCGCTGGCCAAACCGGGGGCCTCGGTACCACTCTGCAGGGCGTCCTGCTGCTGCTCGGCAGCTGTTTGCCGGTCTTGGGTGCCGTTCTCCTGGCACCCGTCCTGCCCACCATGGCGATGCATTTCGCTGAAACTCCCGGCGTCGCCATCCTCGTGCCCATGGTTTTGACAGTCCCGGCCCTGTTGGTCGCCTTGGTGTCGCCGGTGGCCGGCGCCGTTGCCGACAAAGTGGGGCGGAAGAACCTGCTGCTGTGGGCCATGGTCGCCTACGCAATCTTCGGCGTCGCGCCCTTCTTTATGGACTCGCTGGTCGGCATCGTCGTCACGCGGGCCTTTGTGGGTGTGTGCGAAGCCTTCATCATGACCTGCTGCACCACCCTCATCGGTGATTACTTCCATGAGACCCGCCGCAACAAGTACCTGTCCCTCCAAACCGTCTTCACCACCCTTAGCGCCGTGGCGTTCCTGGCGATCGGTGGACTCCTCGGTGCCGGCGGCTGGCGGAACACGTTCTGGATGTACGGCGTCGCCGTTGTCCTCGCCGCCATCATGGTCTTCGTGCTTTGGGAGCCGGTCAAGAGCCCCACGCGGAACCTGCGCCAGGCTGTGCCGTGGCGACAGATCACTAAGCCGGCCCTGGTCACCCTGTTCGGCGGCATCGCGTTCTACACGCTGGTGGTCCACCTCTCCTACATCCTGACCGAGCTGGGCCTGACGGACGTGGCCCGCATCGGTCTGATGGCTGCACTCGCTTCGCTGGCGACCGCAATCGGGGCGTTCTCCTTCCGGCTGATCGACGGCCTCGGCACCTACCGGCTGCTGCCGATCGCCTTCGGCCTGACGGCCGTCGGGTTTGTGGTGATCTGGTCCGCCTCCTCCATCCCGGTGGCCATGATCGGCGCCGTCCTGGCCAGCGCGGGAACCGGCCTGCTGTTGCCGTCACTGATCACGTGGGCACTCGGGTTGCTTTCCCAGGAAGTGCGCGGCACCGGCACCGGCATCTGGACCAGCGCCCTGTGGATCGGCCAGTTCATCTCGCCCTTCGTGGTTGCGGCGCTCGGTGCCGCCACCGGAGGTCTCGCCTCCGGCATAGGCATTCTGGGACTGCTGGCGGCGGTGATGGCCGTTGTCAGCTTCTTCGTAACCGGCCGGCCTGCCAAGGTCGACAGCCTGGCCCGAGCCGCAGCCTGAAATGGCAGCTGATGCAATCAAACAGGCCGAAGCCCAGAGGATTGAGGCCTTGGTCAATCGTGACCTTCCGACGCTCGACCGGCTTTGCGACGAGCGGTTGGTCTACACACACTCGGTCGGCCGGCGCGATGACAAAACCACTTTCCTCGCAGCGGTGAAATCGCAGGTCCTTACCTACCAAGCCGTCGAGCACCAGTTCGACGACGTGGTGGTCGGTAACGGAATGGCCTGGACCTCC
This sequence comes from Arthrobacter sp. Dra40, assembly GCF_059091905.1. Classification (NCBI taxonomy): domain Bacteria; kingdom Bacillati; phylum Actinomycetota; class Actinomycetes; order Micrococcales; family Micrococcaceae; genus Arthrobacter; species Arthrobacter sp. Dra40. The sequence continues at coordinate 2,068 of NZ_JBNHHB010000121.1, read as the reverse complement.
GGCGGCATGCGCGCCAGCATCGTCGCCGGAGGCCGGCAGATCGCCGTCGACACTCTCACCACCTCGGTCTGGATCCACCGCAGCAACGGCTGGAAGCTCCTGGCGCTCCAGACCACGGCTCGGTCGTAGCGACGAACCAAGCAGGATTGCCGCGTATCTGCGCAGCAGCACATAAGACTTCCATCCTCAACGACGAGACCAGGCCAGGCGGCTGCGTCAGGCCCGTACCCAGGAGGCACCATGAACCACCTCGAAGTTCCCGTAATGATAGTTGGAGCCGGCGGCGCCGGGCTGACAGCGTCGATGCTGTTCGCGGATCTGGGCATCGAGTCCCTAACCATCAGCAGCACAGCGTCCACCTCCGTACTGCCCAAGGCCCACGTGATCAACCAGCGCTCCATGGAGGTGTACCGCAAGCTCGGTGTCGCCGACGAGATTTACGCCCATGGCACTCCGCCGGAGAACATGGCCGCCACCGGCTGGTACGCCGGACTAGTCGGCAAGGACCCGGTCTACGGCAAAGAAATCGCGCGACAGGAGTCATGGGGCGCCGGCTACCAGGACCCGGATTACATCGCCGCAAGCCCCTGCCGGCAGACCAACCTGCCGCAAATCAGGCTGGAGCCCATCCTCCTGAAACACGCCCGGAAGAAGTCTCCCGAAGGTGTGCGCTTCAACCACGAGCTGATCTCCTTTGAGCAGGACGACGACGGCGTCACCTCCACCGTGCTCAACAAGGAAACCGGCGAAACATACACGGTGCGCAGCGATTTCCTGCTGGGCTGCGACGGAGGCAGGACTGTCGGCAACGCCCTCGGGATCGAGATGCAGGGTCAGCGGAACATCCTTTACAGCGTCTCCGTCCACTTCTCGGCCGATCTCAGCAAGTACGTGAGCGACCCCAGCGTGCTGATCCATTGGATGTGGCCTGCGCACACGGGCCTACTCACGCTGCTGATTCCCATGGGGCCGGAGAAGTGGGGGCCGGAGTCCGAAGAGTGGGTCTTCCACGAGAACTACGCCGCGGACGACAAGCGCATCTTCGACGACGAGGCGATGATCGCCGACATGAAGATGGCGCTGGGACTGCCTGATCTTGAGCCAGCAGTCCACAAGATCACGCGGTGGTCTTTCGAGGCGCTCGTTGCAGAGCGATTCCAGGAGAACCGGGCGTTCCTGCTCGGCGACGCAGCCCACCGGCATGGCCCGACGGGCGGACTCGGCCTTAACACTGCCATCCAGGACGCCTACAACATCTGTTGGAAGATCGCTGCCGTGCTGCGCGGTCAGGCCGCTCTAGAGCTACTGGCCACGTACGAGCAGGAACGTCAGCCAGTCGCTGTCACCAACGTCCGCCGCTCCACCGAAAACGCCATGAACCATATGGCCATCGGACAGGCGCTCGGCGTCTCCCCAATGCAGTCCGAGGAGGAAAACCTCGCCGCCCTGAAGAGGGTTTGGAGCGATGAACCAACGGATGACGAATTCCGCGCCAAGCTGAGCTCGGCCATTGCCGCGCAGTCAATGGAATTCCGCGAGCACAACATCGAAGCGGGCTACTGCTACGGTTCGCCAGCTATCGTCCCGGACGGGAGCCCCGAACCAAAGCCGGCGGAAGAAATCCGCGTCTACGAGCCCTCCACAAGGCCGGGCTCACCGCTGCCACACGCATGGCTGGAGGACCATCGAGGACATCGTTTCGCGATCCAGGACCTTGGAGACGTTGGTCAGTATGTCTTGATTGCCGGAGAAGCCGGAGCCGGATGGGCGGAAGCTGCGCGCTCCGCCGCCGCTGAAGAGGGCATCGACCTGCTGGCGTTCACGGTTGGCCATACCGAAGGCGATTACTTGGATCCCCGGTGCACTTGGACGCGAGACCGTGGCCACGGTCCGGCTGGGGCCGTCCTCGTCAGGCCCGACAAGTTCATCGCCTGGCGCTCAGATTCGGCGGCCGAAGAAGCCCCCGGACAGCTACGGGAGGTGCTTCGCGCCCTCCACCAAAAACCCTAGTTCCGGAGTCAACATGCAACCGCGGGATGCTCACGGGCATCCCGCGGTTTGCGCGCCC
>NZ_JBNHHB010000120.1:0-15897 GCF_059091905.1 Arthrobacter sp. Dra40 | reverse complement strand
GCTAGTTGACGCGAATAGCCACGTAGCCGGATCCGACGTTGGCGCTGGCCAGTGCGGTGGTGTAGCCGGTCCAGCCGCCGTGGATGGCCTGGCCGTTGCCCACATAAATGGCGATGTGAGCAACCCCGGCGCCGCCGTCGGCGTAGTACAGCAGATCGCCCGGCTGCGGGGTGGAGACCTGCGTGCCGTAGCTGAAGAACTGAGCGGGAGCCAGGTCACCCACCGAGTGGCCGGCAGCGCGCAGGGCCTTCTCCACCATGGCGGTGCAGTCCTGCGAGATGCCGATCTGGCTGTAGGCGGAGGAGACCAAGGTGGAGGCCGCGCCACTGGCGGATGCTGCGGCCTTGGCCGGGGCTGCCTGCACGGCAGGCGCAGCGGCGGCCTTGGCCGGGGCTGCCGGAGCGGCGGCTTCCTGGACGGTGGCTGGGGCCGCAGCGGGGGCTTCCGCGGCGATCGGGGCCACTTCCTCGGCCACGGTTTCGACAACAGGCTCCGGCTCCGGCTTCGGCGCCGGAGTGGACGTGATGTCGGGACGCGAGAAGGTCAGTTCGACCGCACTTGACGCCTGTACCGTGTCCATCTGCACGCGGCTGGGAACGGAAACAGTGGAGGCGGTACGTTCGATGGTTGCTGACTGCGCGGGAACCCCGGCGGTCAGGGCCAATCCGGACGCGGCAGCGATCACGGCTGCCGAGCGACCCATGGATCCGGCATTGGACGAGACGGCTTTGGAAATCGTCTCCAGCGGGTTGGTGCGGACGGAAACGGCGCGGTGGCGCCCCGTAGCGGTGTTATTGAACACGTTAAAGGCCTCTCCCAATGCCTGCGAGGTGAGCTGTCGGATTCGGATGGGAGTGCATCCGGTCGCAGTGCTCCCCGGCAAGGCCTGAGAGCACCTACGACTTAACCCCAAGGATTCTGTTAAGAACCCGAAATGTGGTTCCCCCGCCTCTGCCCGCGAAGTGTAGCGAACGGACTCCGGACGGTGGCAGAGCTCGGCAATCCACCCGGAGGTGCCAGCCGTCTGACAGCTGGCACGCGTTTGAGCGTATACGATGAACCGCCGATTGTCACATTCTGATCACGGAACGGTGATCTTTAGATCACGGAACCCACGGCGGCCGGCTGTGCGGCTGTTGTTACGGGCGGTTTGCGGGGCCCGGCAGCCGCTTAAACGCCGCAGCCACCTAAACATCGCAGCCACCTAAACGCGGCCACCACCTAAACGCCGCAGCCGCTTAAACGCGGCCACCACTTAAACGCCGCAGCCGCTTAAACGCGGCCACCACTTAAACGCCGCAGCGCGCCCCAAAGGACGCGCTGCGGGAAAGGCCGTGACGAAAGGTTTTAGCCTGCCGGACGGATGAAGACCGGACCGGAGCCGATGTATGCGCTGGCCAAGACGGTGCTGTAGCCCGTCCAGCCGCCGTGAACGGCCTGGCCGTTGCCGACGTAGATGGCAACGTGAGGCACGCCGGCGCCGGCGTTGGCGTAGTAAATGATGTCGCCCGGCTGAGGGGTGGAAACCTGCGTGCCGTAGGCGAAGAACTGCGCCGGGGCGAGGTCTCCCACCGCGAAGCCCGCCGCGCGCAGGGCATTTTCGACCAGTGCAGTGCAGTCCTGGCTGACACCGATCTGGCCGTAGGCAGAAGCGACGATGGCGCCGGCAACACCGCTGGCGGCAGCTTCGCCGACCTTTTTGTCTGCTGTTTTGGCGGTCTTGCCCTCGTTCGATCCGGCAGCATTGCCGGTCGTCGTCGTCGGGTTGATCTCGTTTGATACGGCCTGGACAACGGCCTCGGGCGCCGGGGTGGACGTGATCCCGGCACGTTCGAAGGTCAGTTTCACGGCTGCGGAGGCCTGCACGGCTTCCACCTGCACGCGGGCCGGGGCTTCGACGCCGCGGTCAACGCTGACCGCCTGGGCAGGCATGGTACCGGTCAGAACCAGACCGGTAGCGGCGGCGATCACGGCACCTTGGCGTCCAACGGTTCCCGCATTCGCGGTAACAGCCTTGGAAATCGTCTCAAGCGGGCTCGTGCGGACAGGGGTCGCACGATGGCGGCCCGCAGTAATGCTCTTGGACACGGTCTGTACCTCTCCCAAATGCCTGCGAAGTGAGCTGTCGGGTTCGGATGGGAGTCATCCGGCCGGCCGGCTTGCGGACTGGTGGCCCGGGCCTGATCGGCTTTACCCCAAGGACATGCTGCGATGTCCGGGAAGTGGTTCCCCCGCCTCTGCCATGCGAATCGGTGCGAACGGACTTCGGGCGACGGCAGAGTTCGGCATTCCGCCCGAAGGTGCCAGGCGGTAAGCGCCTGGCACAGATGAAACCTTATAACAGTTTGGCTGGTGAGTCACATTCCGATTACGGCGTGTTCATCAGAGCCAGCCGAGGGGGTCTACCAGCTTGTCGTTGACCATCACTTCAAAGTGGAGATGGCAGCCGGTGGAGGCCCCGGTGGTACCGCTTTCGCCCAGGAACTCCCCGCGCTGCACAGTGGTGCCGACAGAGGTCTCGATGGTGCCCAGGTGGTTGTACGTGGTCTTCAGGCCGTTGCCGTGGTCCACAACAATCCGGTTGCCGCCGCCGCCAACCTGGTAACCCGCCTCGACGACCGTGCCGCCGGCAGCTGCGTGGACCGGCGTGCCGCACGGTGCCCCGTAGTCCTGCCCGGTGTGCAATTCACCGGCATAGCCGGTGATGGGGCTGACCCGGTAGCCGAACGGCGACGTCTTGATCAGCTCGTCCATCGGCTGCGAGAGCGACCCCTGGCTACTGATGGCCTCCGCCTTGTCGCCCGAAGCGACCATGACCTGCTTCAGCTTGGTATCCGGGTCGAACTTGCTGGTGAGGCCTGCGCGTTCGAACGTCAGGCGCGCTTCGGTGGCGGCGGAAATGCTGCTCGCTACCTGCGCTTCCTGCGGGGCGTCCGCCACGGCACCTGCCGTGGTCGGGAGCATCACCGTCAGGGCCATGCCGGAGGCGGCTGCCACGATTGCGGTCTTATGGCCAACGTCGCGCGCTGCTGCTGCTACCGGCGACGGGGCCGGCTGGGCGCGTCGGCGGCCGGGTGTCGCGGCGCGGGGGCGTGCGTGTTCGGCCGGGGCGGTTGAACGGCGCCGTCCCGAGGCTTTGTGTCCTGCCAAAATGTCTTACCTCTCCAAAGCGCCTGCGAAGTTAGCTGTCGGATTCGAGTCAAGAGAAAACTCGGCCGCACCGCACAGAACCCCGGTGGAACGATTCACCGAGGTTTGTCCGCTGCGGCTTCACCCCAAGGCAGCGAACGAACTGCCGCTTGGTGGGTCCTCCGCCCCTGTCTCACGGATGCATTACCTCCGCCGACAGGGTTCGGCTTGCGGAGGATGCGGGATCGATGTCTCGATTCCCGGGTCAACTATACGGAAAAGTCAGTGAAAGTGATAAATCCGTTATCCAGCGTGCGAGATTTCGCGGCGGAACGATTTATTGCATCGAGACAAAGATGTGGGCAGCTACTTCCGGCGGCAGTTCCAAGGCACCTTCGATGCCGGGCACGCGGACGGAAATGTACTCCCCGGCGGTCTCCAGCTGCAGGCTTGCCCCGGGCTTCAGCCCGCCCTCTTCCAACTGGAGCAGCAGTTCCGGTTCCACCTGGATCGGCTCCGCCAACCGGACGATGCTCACGTGCTTCCCGGGCGTGTAGCTGCCCATGGCCTGCGCCAGGTTCAGCACGCCGGTGGTGAACCCCTCCGCCGGCTGGCCGCCCAGCGCTTCCAGTCCCGGGATCGGGTTTCCGTAGGGCGATACAGTCGGCCTGCCCAGCAGTTCGTAGAGGCGCTGCTCGACTCGCTCACTCATCACGTGTTCCCAGCGGCAAGCCTCGTCATGAACGTAAGCCCAGTCCAGTCCAATCACATCGGAGAGCAACCGTTCCGCCAGCCGGTGCTTGCGCATGACTTCGGTGGCCTTGCGCCGGCCCAGCTCAGTCAGTTCCAAATGCCTGTCACCGGTGACGACGACCAGACCATCGCGCTCCATCCGTCCGATCGTCTGCGAGACCGTTGGGCCGGAATGGCGCAGACGCTCCGCGATCCGGGCACGCAGCGCGACGATGTTCTCTTCTTCGAGCTCGAGGATGGTGCGCAGGTACATCTCGGTGGTGTCGATGAGATCAGTCAATGGATTCTTGCTCCTCGGCGCGGTGAAAAGGGCTGCTCCAGCAGCATGCATGAGGGTGTTTTCCCCTCCCCAGCCTAGCTTGTTTTGCGTACAGGACCGGCAGCTGCGCAGCCAGCAGGCGCGCCGGACCGCGGCGCAACAATGCCTGCGCCAACTAACGACGGCTGCGGGCGTTGGGGCAGAATGAGACGGGCGTTCAACGGCGAACTGCCATCGAGATCATTGCCACCACGCCAGGAAAGGTATTCATGAGCGATACCCAGTCCATCAGCATTCCCACCGACCTGCTCCCGGAAGACGGGCGTTTTGGCGCCGGCCCGTCCAAGGTCCGCCCCGAACAGGTCGACGCACTGGTCGCCGCCGGCAAGAACCTCCTGGGAACCTCTCACCGCCAAGCACCGGTGAAAAACCTGGTGGGCAGTGTCCGCGACGGACTCAAGCAGTTCTTCAAGGCCCCCGAGGGCTACGAGATCATCCTGGGTGTGGGCGGCTCGACGGCGTTTTGGGACGTTGCTTCCTTCGGATTGGTTGAGCGGAAGGCGCAGCACCTGTCCTTCGGCGAGTTCGGCTCCAAGTTCGCCGCGGCCACCAACAACGCTCCATTCCTGGCTGACTCCAGCATCATCACCTCGGAGCCCGGTTCCCGGCCGGAGCCGCGGGCGGAGGCCGGAGTGGACGTTTACGCATGGGCCCAGAATGAGACTTCCACCGGGGTCGCCGCTCCGGTGCAGCGTGTGGATGGTGCCGACGACGGCGCGCTGGTCCTCATTGACGCCACCTCCGCCGCCGGCGGGCTGGCCGTGGACATCAGCCAGAGCGACGTCTACTACTTCGCACCGCAAAAGAACTTTGCCTCCGACGGCGGCCTGTGGTTGGGTGCTTTCTCCCCAGCGGCGCTGGAACGGGCGGCCAGGATCGGTGCCACCGGCCGTTGGATTCCGGACTTCCTGAACCTGGAAACGGCCATCGACAATTCGCTCAAAAATCAGACCTACAACACGCCATCGCTGGCCACCTTGGTCACGCTCAACGCCCAGATCGAGTGGCTGAACGGCAATGGCGGCCTGGACTTCGCCGCCGCACGCACCGCGGACTCAGCTGGCCGGGTGTACCAGTGGGCGGAGGCTTCCACGGTGGCAGCGCCGTACGTGACGAACCCCGAGCACCGCTCGAACGTCATTGCGACGGTGGACTTCGATGAGTCGGTCGATGCCGCCGCCGTGGCCAGGGTGCTGCGGGGCCACGGCGTGGTGGATGTGGAGCCCTACCGCAAGCTCGGCCGCAACCAGTTGCGCATCGCTACCTTTGTAGCCATCGAACCGGAAGACGTCAGTGCACTGCTGGCCTGCATCGACTACGTGGTGGATCGCCTGCAGGGCTGATTTTGCGTATTGAGTAAGGTCCGGCCGTCCTTGGAAGGACGGCCGGACCTTTCTGCTTGCTACGTTGCTGGCGGCGTACTCGCTGCGTTACTTCCTGCGCTACGTCGGCGGCGCTACACGGTGAGGTTGAATTGCCTCACGGCTACGACCGGCGCCCATGCGTTGGCCGCGCCGCGCGGTCACGCTCGCATCGCTGCCCCTTACTCCACCGCTACGTCAACCGAGCCACCCGGTCACGCTGACACCGCTAGACGTGTCTACACCGACGCCGATACCGAGGCCGAGCTACACGGTCACGCTGACACCGCCGTCCCGTCACGACACCGACGCCGCTACTTAGGCCGAGCTATGGTCGTGCTGGCATTCTGCACCGTGACGTTGGCATCGCTGCACCCGTCTGCCTGACGAGCTGGATTGCTCCACTTTGAAATTGTCCACAGTGCCCAAAAATGTCCTAGGCGGCCGGTAGCGTGAGCTTATGGACGTGGAGGGCGCCGAGCTTCAGTTTCCGGTTCCGGGACAGGAACTGGTGATGGACCTTGGCGTCCCGTCGCGTCCGGACAGTTCATTGCTGGAAGCGTTGTTCCAGCAGGTCCTGGCGGACGCTCTTCTGCGGCGCCATGGCATCACGCAACTCCTCCCGGACGCCGGCGGGGAGGCCTCTGACGGTTCCGAATCTCCGGTCCACGGTGCGGCCGCGGAAGGCCCGCTCTTGCCGGAAGATGGTGTGGGCGTGCCGGTGGAGCTGGCGGGGTTGCTCGCTGTGGTGGAGCCGGCGGCGCTGGATGACGCGCAGGTGATCGATTATTTGAAGGCCGCCGCGCGGGTGGAGGCGTGGGTGCAGTCCTGCCAGGTCAGGGCGTTGGACCGCTTCGCCCGGCTTCGTCCGGGTGTCGGCGGGGACCGTGATCCGGAAGGCTTTTCCCGGTTCGCGCCGCAGGAGATCTCCGCGCACCTGTCCACCGGGGACGCCGCGGCGCGGGTCATGCTGGCCGACGCCCGGCAGATCTGCACCCACCTGCCGGCCACGCTCGGGGCCATGCGCCGGGGTGAAGTGGACTTGCCGCGCGCACGGGCGCTGGCCCGCGGCTCCGCCGACCTTCCGCTGGAGTGCCTGGAAGACTTTGAGGCTGCCGTGCTGCCGCGGGCCGGGGAGGTCACCCTGGAATCGGTGCGGGCGCGGGCGCGCAGAACGCGCGACCGGCTGCACCCGGAGTCGTTGACGCAGCGGCACCGGCGGGCGAACGAATCCCGCGATGTGCAGCTCATCGACCAGGACGACGGCATGGCCGAACTGTGGATCCGCACCAGCGCCGACACCGCGCATCTGGCCTTCGACCGGCTCCAGTCCGCCGCGCGCTCCCTCCAAGGCCCCGGAGAGGAACGGACCCTGCCGCAGCTGCGCGCCGACGTGTTCGCGGACCTGCTCCTCTCCGGCGCCGGCGGCGCCGCGGTCACCGGTGCAGGGAATGCGCCGGCTGGACCCGCCGCCGCCCAGGGGCCTGCCGCGGGTGCCGGTCCGGGGCTGCTGGTCACGATGACGTTGAGCACGCTGCTGGGGTTGCGTGAGGAGGCCGGGGACCTGGCCGGGCACGGGCGGATCCCGCCGGAGATGGGCCGGCAGTTGGCCCAGCTGGCGAAATCCTGGCTGTTGGTGCTCACCGATGACCACGGCCAGGCGATTGCTGCCGCGCGGAAACTGCGGATCCCGCCGGACTGGCTCAAACGCCTGGTCAGGGTCCGGGACCGGCATTGCCGGTTCCCGGGCTGTCGCCGCGCGGCCAGATACTGCGAGGTTGACCATGTCCTCGCCTGGGAAGCGGGCGGATTGACCGTGCTGGAGAACCTGCAATGCCTCTGCCCCATGCACCATGCCGCCAAGACCGCCGGTGAATTCGGCGCAGAGGCCGGCCCGGACGGTGAGGTGGTCTGGACCACCCCGACCGGTCACCACAAGAGCACGTTCCCGGACGAAGGGTGGGAGGCCCTCCTGCCCGGCGGCGGGGGCGGCGGGAGCGGCGGGAGCGGCGGGAGCGGCGACAGTAAGCGCGCGGCCGGCGGCGAAGACAACCCCGCCCCGCGGGTGGGTAGGAAAATCCCGCCGGAGCAGCCGAAGCCCAAACGAACCCTGGGCGGCATCGAACTGCCCGACGAGGACACCGACCCGCACGCACCGCCACCATTCTGAAGTTCCCGCACCCGCGTCGACTCGTACGTCGGGTCTCCCCAATGGCCCTTCGGCAACAAGGGCAAGGGGTTTTGCCTGCCGTTGGCCAAAAATTCACCATGGCTAGGCCTGCCGGTCGATTTCACCCGCCACGCTGCAGGAAGGAGCTGACAGTTCGATGTGGAAGGTGAAACCGTGACCGATACCAAGAAGCGCTACTTGCCCATGCTGGGCCACGTCGCCGGGAAGCGCAGCGCCGTGACCTGCGCCCTCAAGTGCGACAACGCCTGTGCCAAGGGCATCTGCAATACCTCGGACAACAATTACTTCCGGGATATTGTCTCCGCCGAGTACTCCCGCCGCCGGATGATGGGGTTGGGTGGCGCGGGGGCGCTGGCGCTGGTGTTCGGTGGCGGCGGGGCAGCTGACGCGCAGGTCCGGCTGGCTCCGGCCGCCAAGGCCGGGCGCGGGCCAGGCAACCCCAGCAAGCTCAAGTTCGATGGCATCCAGGCCGTGCCGAACAACGTGGACGACGTCGTAGTGCCCAAGGGCTACAACTGGGATCCGGTGATCCGCTGGGGGGATCCGCTGTTCCACGACACCCCGGAGTTCGATCCTGAGAACCAGACCAAGGAGTCGCAGTCCGGCCAGTTCGGGTACAACAATGACTACCTGGACATCATCGAGATCCCGGGCAGCAAGGGCAAGCGTGCGGTGCTGTTCGCCAACCATGAGTACACCAACGAGGGCATCATGTTCCCGCCGGACATGCCCGTGGAACGCCGGCGCGAGGTGGCAATGGCTGCGCACGGGCTGTCCGTGGTGGAGCTGGAGCGCAAGGGCAAGGGCCAGCCGTGGACCTATGTGCGCGGCGCCAGGTTGAACCGCCGCTTCCTGATGGACACCGAATACGAATTGACGGGACCGGCCGCCGGCTCGGACCTGCTGAAGACGCAGGCCGATCCCACCGGACGCACCGTACTGGGTACGCAGAACAATTGCGCCGGCGGCACCACCCCGTGGGGAACGGTGCTCTCGGGCGAAGAGAACTTCAACCAGTACTTCAAAGTATCGGCCCCGACCGCCGAACAGCGCCGCTACGGCCTGACCAGCGCCAACCCCTCGCGCGGCTGGCACATCCCGGAACCGCGCTTCGACACCGACCGGCCCGAGGGCCGGAACGAAGACAACAGGTTCGGGTGGATCGTGGAGGTCGACCCCTTCGATCCCACGTCCACCCCGCGCAAGCACACCGCCCTGGGACGGTTCAAGCACGAGGGCGCCAACGTGACCATCGCTGCCTCGGGCCACGCGGTCTCCTACTCGGGCGACGACGAGCGTTTCGACTACCTCTACAAGTTCGTCTCCAAGGGCAAATACCGTGAGGGCGATAAGAAGCACAACATGACCCTGCTGACCGAGGGCGATCTGTATGTGGCCGGCTTCAAAGGCAATTCCCCGCAGAACCAGGTTGACGGCTCGGGGGTGCTGCCCTCCGACGGTGCGTTCGACGGGACCGGGCACTGGATCCAGCTGACCCGCGACGGCGAATCGCTGGTGCCTGGCATGGGCATCCACCAGGTGCTGGTCTACACCAGGCTGGCCGCAGACGCCATGGGCGCCACCAAGATGGACCGGCCCGAGGACGTGGAGATCAGCCCGAGGACCGGGAAAATCTACATGGCCTGCACCAACAACACCTCCCGCACCCGTGCCCAGGTGGACGAGCCGAACCCCCGGGCCAACAACCGCCACGGGCACATCGTCGAATTGACAGAGACCGGTGACCAGACCTCCACCGAGTTCACCTGGAAGCTGATCCTCGTGGCGGGCGATCCCGCGGTGGACGACTCCGTCTACTTCAGCGGCTATCCCGCGGACCAGGTCCAGCCGATCTCCTGCCCGGACAACCTGGCTTTCGATTCGGTCGGGAACCTCTGGGTCTCCACCGACGGCCAGCCAGGCACCATCCAGCGCAACGACGCCCTTTTCCGGGTCACGCTGGACGGCAAGGAACGCGGCAAAGTGGAGCAGTTCATGGCCGTGCCGATTGATGCCGAGACGTGCGGCCCGCTGATCCATGACGAGGACGGGCTGGTGTTCGTCGCCGTCCAGCACCCGGGCGAGGACGGCAGCTGGGGCGCCCAACGCTCGCTGTTCCCCGACTATGTGGGGAACGGGCGCCGCGCCAAGCGGGGCGACGCCGCGCTGCCCAGGCCGGCTGTCATCCAGATGTTCAAGGGCAAGAACGGTCACCTAAAGCGCTGACCCCGCAGCGCCAAGGAAGAGCCGGCGGCCGCGTCCTCCACGGACGCGGCCGTCTGCTTACCATGAGGAGGTGACTGCGCAGCTGAGTTCGATGGAAACCGCCCGACTGGCCGTCGAGGCTTTGGTCTGGGGCGGCGTCCGCGACGTCGTCATTGCGCCGGGATCGCGCAGCGCGCCCCTCGCGTATGCCCTCGCCGAAGCCGAAACCCAGGGCGAGGTGAGGCTGCACGTGCGCATCGATGAACGGAGCGCGGCCTTTACCGCCCTCGGGATCTCGCTGGGCTCGCTGCGCCCGGTTCCGGTGGTCACCACCTCCGGGACGGCAGTGGGCGAGTTGATGCCGGCCGTGATGGAAGCCAACCACGCCGGTGTGGAGCTGGTGGTCCTCTCCGCCGACCGGCCGGTGGAGCTGCGCGGCACCGGCGCCAACCAAACCACGATCCAGCCTGGCCTCTTCGGCATCCACGTGCGCTCCGCCGTCGACATTCCGGCCGGAGAAGACCCCACGGATGCAATCCGCACCAGTCTGCTCAGTGCGAAGGGCATTCCACTGCCTCCAGCGGGAGCGGAGTCCGATTTGCTGGCGCTGGCGGCAACGCCGTCGGCTGCACCCCCGGCTGCGCCGGCGGTAGACATTGGAGCCCACCAGGGCGCGGTCGGACCGGTGCACATCAACCTGGCCTTCCGTGATCCGTTGTTCCCGGAGGCCGATACGGACCCCGTGCCGGCCGTGGCGCAGGCAATGGACGACGGCGGCGCGGCCACTACAGCGGCACCGGAACCGGAGCGGGTTATTGGCTGGCCCGCCAGCGTGCCGGAGCCTCCGGTCCATGCGGTGGACGAACGGCGCACCGTGGTGGTGGCCGGACATGGGGCGGGCGCCTGGGCCGAAGCCTTCGCCCGTGCCCACCGGCTGCCCCTGCTGGCAGAACCGTCCTCCAATGCAAGGTTCGGCCCGAATGCCGTCGGCCCCTACCGCATGCTCCTGGGCAATCTGGGAGCGCAGATTGAACGGGCGGTGGTTTTCGGCCGCCCCACGCTCTCGCGGCCGGTGTCCGCGTTGCTGGCCCGCCACGACGTCCAGACCGCCCTGTTCCAGCCGGAGCCGGTGGCCTGGTTTGAGCCCGGGCGCCGGCGCGAGCGGGTCATTTCCGAGCCGGAGGACCTGTCGATCTTCGCCGGAATCGGGCCGGACACCTGGCTGCAGCTCTGGCGCCGAGCGGCAGGCGCCGCCGATGTGGCTCTGATCAATTGTTTGCAGGCCGAGCCGGAGTTGACGGGGCTGCGCATAGCGCGGTCGGTCTGGCTCAATACCCGCGGCCGGCTGGTGATCGGGTCGTCCAACCCGATCCGCGACGTTGACCTCGCCGGAACGCCCATCGACATCCCGGATGCTTTCGTGCACGCCAACCGAGGGGTGGCCGGCATCGACGGGACGGTGGCGACGGCATCGGGCATCGCGCTGGGAGCACGAACCGGAACCAGGGCGCTGATGGGCGACTTGACCTTCCTGCACGACGCCGGATCGCTGCTGCTCGGTCCGGGGGAGCCGGAGCCCGACCTGCAGATCGTGGTGGTCAACGATTCCGGCGGGGGGATCTTCTCAACCCTGGAGCACGGAAAGGTGGGGGAGCGCGCGGCGTTCACCTCCGCCGTCGAGCGACTCTTCGGCACCCCCCACCGCGCGGACCTTGCCTCGCTGGCAGCCGGCTACGGAATCCAGCACCGCCTGGTCAAGGACGCCGACGAACTGGACGCTGTCCTCTCCGAACCCGTGGCCGGTCGCAGCGTGGTGGAAGTCCGCACCGACCGAGGCAGGCTGCGGAGCCTGCACGCAGAAGTGGCGGCCGCCATAGCGACCGCCACCTCCGGACTCTCCGGCTGAACCGGGGTCAGAGAACCTTCGAGAGGAACGCCTTGGTGCGCTCATGCTGCGGGTTTCCCAGCACGTCCTCGGGCTTGCCCTGCTCCACCACCACGCCGCCGTCCATAAAGACCACGCGGTCGCCCACCTCGCGGGCGAAGCCCATCTCGTGGGTCACCACCATCATGGTCATGCCCTCGTGGGCGAGCTGGCGCATGACCTCGAGTACATCGCCGACAAGCTCCGGGTCCAGGGCGGAGGTCGGCTCGTCGAAGAGCATCATGTCGGGGTTCATGGACAGCGCCCGGGCGATGGCCACGCGCTGCTGCTGGCCGCCGGAGAGTTGGGCCGGGTAGGCGGTTTCGCGGTTCGCCAGTCCTACCTTTTCCAGGTTTTTGCGCGCGACCTCCAAAGCTTCCGCCTTGCCTCGCTTTTTGGCCCGTTGCTGGGCGAGGGTGAGGTTGCCGAGCACGTTCAGGTGCGGGAACAGATTGAACTGCTGGAAGACCATGCCGATCCGGGTGCGGATTTTGTCAAGGTCCGTCTCCGGGTCGGTGATATCGACGCCTTCGACCAGAATGGTGCCGCTGGTCGGCTCTTCCAACCGGTTCACGCAGCGAAGCAGGGTGGACTTGCCGGAACCTGACGGTCCGATCACGCACACCACTTCGCCTTGATTCACATGGAAGTCGATGCCCTTGAGAACCTCGTTGCTGCCAAAGTTTTTGCAGAGGTTCTTGACCTCGATGGCGGGCTGGTCCTGGTCCGGGAATTGTTCAGTCATGGCGGTTACCGGCCTCTCTTGTTGCGCTTCTCGAGCCGGGCGACCAGCTGGGTGAGCGGCAAGGTAATGATCAGGTACATGAGGGCCGCGGCTATCAGAGGTGTGGCATTGGCGTATTGGGAAACCCCGTCACGGGCGTACGTGGTCAGTTCCCGGGAGCCCAGGGCCATACCCACGATGAACAGCAAGGAGGTGTCCTTGATGAGGATGACGAGCTCGTTGGTCAGCGGCGGCGTGACAATGCGGAACGCTTGCGGCAACACTACGGAGACCATGGTCCAGGACGGGTTCATGCCCAAGGAGCGGGCGGCCTCATGCTGACCGGGTGGCACGGCCTCGATGCCGGCACGGATGGTCTCGGCAATATAGGCGGCGGAGACGACGATCAGACCGATCAAGCCGGCACCGGTGCTGCCTCCCGGCGGCTTCCACTGGAAAGCGATGGGGACGGCGAAGGCGAAGCCGAAGATCACCAGCAGCGCAGGCAAGCCGCGGAACAGCTCGATGTAAGCAGTCGCCACCCACCGGTAGGGCGCCACGGGCGAGAGCTTCATGAGGGCCAGGACGAGGCCAAAAAGCAGGCCGCCAATGAAGGCGATGACAGTGTAGACGACGGTGTTCTTGGCCGCCGTGATGACGATGGAGGGGAATTGCTCGCCAAAGACCTCCGGATTAAGGAAGTTCGTGCGAATGGCCTGCCAATCGGCGACCAGGACGAGGGCGACGACGGCCGCAATGAATATGAGGTAAAGGCTCCCGCGGAAAAGCCGGCGGCGGGTCGAGGGTTTCACTGGTGATGCCTTCCAGCTGAGAGTCGGCGGCCTCCGTCCGTGCGTCAGCGCACGGACGGAGGCCGGAGGGACGTGCTACTCGGTGAAGTACTTGTTGTAGATTTCCTTGTACTTGCCGTCGTCGCGCAGCGTCTTCAGGGCCTTGTTGACGGCGGTGATCAGCGCCTTGGACCCTTCCTTCTTCGCCGCAAAACCGTAGCTCTCGTCTGTCTTGTACTGCTGCACCACGGTGAACTTGCCGTCCTTGGTGTGGCCGATATTCACCGGCAGATCCTGCAGCAGGGCATCGACCTGTCCGGCCTGGATTGCCTGGTACATCTCGGCATCCGACGGGAAGGCAACAACGTCTGCATCCTTCGGCGCGTGCTCCCGCGTGTAAGACTCGCCGGTGGTGCCCTGCTGAACCCCTACCTTCTTGCCTCCAAGATCCTTGATCGTCTTGATGTCCGAACCCTTCGGAACCAGCAGCGACTGGAGTGAGTCGTAGTAGGGGTCGGAGAAGGCGATGTTCTTCTTCCGGTCCTCGGTGATGGTCATCGCGCTGGCGCCCAGATCGCACGATCCGGCGGCCAGGGTAACGCCTGACTGCAAGGCGTCAAAGCCGACGTCCTGGACGGACAGCTTCAAGCCCATTTCGGACGAAATCTCCTTCACCAGGTCCATATCGAAGCCGGTGTATTCGCCGTTTTTCTCGAACTCGAACGGCGGGTAGGGGATGTCTGAGCAGACGGTCAGTGTGCCGGCCTGGACCAGGTTGAGTTCGTTAGCCGAGCCACTGGCGCTGCCGGTGCCGTTGCCGCTGCCGCCGGCGTTGTCCGAACCGCCGCAGGCGGTCAAAGCGAGTGCCGCGACGGCCAGGAGGGATAACCCCTGGGCCGCCTTGGATGCCTTTTTGCGCATAGTTATTACCTTTGTCTCGTTGGAAATCCGGCTTAAGTGTAGCGGGAACACTTGTATCCGAGGTGATATGCACCACAGGCTACAGCCTTTGCCTATTGGGAAACAGCGTAGTCGGCGGAGGCGGGTTTCGCTCCGGGTGCGGCGTTTTGTCGATGAAAAGTTATCAGCGGCGCAGCCCCAGTGCCTCAATCATGGGCCGGAACTTCGCCCAGGTCTCCGCCAACTCGGCTTCCGGAACCGAGGCGTCCACCACGCCGCAGCCGGCATAAAGCCTCACGCGTTGCGGATTCTCCACCACGGCGCCGCGCAGTGCGATGCCCCATTCGCCGTTGCCGGCACCGTCGGTCCAGCCGACCGGACCGGCGTAGGGCCCGCGGTCCATCTGTTCCAGGTCGCGGATCAGGGCGCCGGCAACTTCGGTGGGGGTGCCGCACACGGCCGCGGTGGGGTGCACGGCCTCGGCCAGCTCCAACGACGACGGCGAGTGGCCGCCGTCGTGCGCCAATTCGGCCGAAACATCCGATGCCAGATGCCACACGTTCGGCAGTTCCAGCACGAACGGCTCACTGTGGGACGTCATGGCGGTGGTGAACGGCTGCAGCTTGCGCGTCAGCGAGTCGATGGCGATCTCGTGCTCGTGCTGCTGCTTCTCCGAGCCGGCCAGCACGCGCTGGGCGTAGTCGGTGTCCGATTCGCCGGCGTGGTTGTGCGTCCGGGCCCGGTCCAGGGTGCCGGCGAGAACGCGGGCCCTGGCCACGTTGTTCTCCACTTTGATCAGCATTTCGGGAGTCGAGCCGATCAGCCCGTCCACCGAGTACGTCCAGCAGTCCTTGTAGCGGGCGGCCAGTTCGCGCAGCACCTGGGCGGTGGCGATGGGGGTGGCCAGGTTGGCCACCACGTCCCGGGCCACGACGAGCTTGCTCAGGTCGCCGGCCCGGATGCGCTCCACTCCGGCCGCAACGGCCTCCATGTAGGCCTGCTCGGACACTTGTCCCGGGACGAGCGAATCGGCAGGGTCCGGAGTGTGCTCGGGTGAAATGTCCTCCAGCCAGCCCGCCAGCGCAGCTTCGGCTGATTCGGCGCTGAGGTGGGCATCGCCGTCGTACGTCAAATAGGTGAGCCAGGCGCGGTCGCCGTCCAGGCCGACCAGCACCTCAGGCACCACCAGGCGGGAACTGTGGGCGGAGGTGTAGGAGAACGCGAAGGAGCCGAAGGCGACCGGTCCGGTGCCGGGGCCGCCCACTCGATTGTCGATGTCGGCGCCGGCCTGGATGCCGCGCCACCACTCAGCTGCCCGCTGAAAGCGCTTCGGCCCGCTGGCTGTAAAGCGCGCGATCTCGCCAAAGCCGGCCAGGCCGCCTTCGCGGCGCACCCAGCAGAGCACGTCGTCGCGTACCAGATATTCCAGCAGCCCTTGGGTGTCGGGCACGGCCGGCCACTCAACAGTGATGCCGCGCAGCGTGCCCTGGGGCAGTTGATCCGCAGCCTCTGGTTCCGTTCCGGCGGCCGCGGCGGCCGACCGGGTTCCGGGCAGGCCGGATGAGGGGGACAGCGGGGAGGTCATGGTCATTAAGCCTAC
>NZ_JBNHHB010000119.1:0-15927 GCF_059091905.1 Arthrobacter sp. Dra40 | reverse complement strand
GTACCCGGGCCTGCCGCGTTAATGAGGCGGCATAGAATGATGCGGTGCGGATCAGGACTGAACAACCGAACGACCGACCCGCCGTCCTCAACCTGGTGCGACGGGCCTTCGCCAGCAACGGCGACGTTGAACCGGTGGAGCCCCGACTGCTGGCGGAGCTGTACGACTGCGCCGGCTTCCTGCCGGAGTTTTCGCTCGTCGCCGAGGAAGCGGGCACCGTCGTCGGCCACGTCATCAGCACCCGCGGCTGGGTTGACGGTGAGCCGGCGCTGGGATTGGGGCCGCTCGCGGTGGAGCCCAACCGTCAGGGCACGGGGATAGGAGCTGCGCTGCTGGCCGAAACGCAGCGGCGGGCCGAGACTGCCGGGGAGAGCGTTATCCTGCTGCTCGGAAGCACCGGCTACTATCCGCGTTTCGGCTATCGGCCAGCGGGCGAGGTCGGCATCGGCGCCCCGGAGGCGGCGTGGGGCGATCACTTCATGGCCCTCCCGCTGTCCGGCCGCTCTCTGCCCGCCGGCATCTTTCGCTACGCCGAGCCCTTCGAGCGGCTGTGATTCATCGCAGGACCATCAAGTACGCTAGATGATGCAGGAGCGCCCCGCCCCCGTAGTCCAATGGCAGAGACAACCGACTTAAAATCGGTCCAGTGTGGGTTCGAGTCCCACCGGGGGTACCGGAGGAGTGTGACGAGCGTTACAAGGATGTAACCCAAAACGCTTATTTTCAACAACGAATTGGACTAGTTTTCTCTGTAATCAGGAATACCTGGTAATCGCATCAAAGGTTCGCGGACCTTTCGATCGAGGAGAAAACATACATGACTGCAACACGTAACGCAGTGCTTCTCGGCACCAGCGGCAACACCGCGCGCGCGGGGAAGCTGGCCGCGCTCGGATTGGGGATCGCTTTGTTTGCCTCGGCCTGCGGCGGGGGGTCTTCCACTCCGTCTGAAACGGGAGGGGGAGGGGGGACATCGGCACCGGCAGCCGCGTCCGGCCTGGTGTGTCCGGAAGGGGGAGAGGGCGCGGGGCCCACTGAAGGCGCGACCGGAGATGCGTCCGCTGTTCCCGAGACCAAGGGTTCCACCGATAAGCCGTTGAAGATCGGCACCCTGCTGCCGGCCACCGGTTCGCTGGCCTACCTGGGCCCGCCTGAAGTTGCCGGCGTCAAGCTGGCCGTAAAACGAATCAATGACGCAGGCGGCGTCCTCGGCAAAGACGTGGAAACCGTCCAGCGCGACTCCGGTGATACCACCACCGACATCGCCACCCAGTCAGTAACCGATCTGCTCAGTGAGAAGGTCAACGCCATTGTTGGTGCTGCGTCGTCGGGCGTATCCAAGACCGTGATTAACCAGATCACCGGCGCCGGCGTGCTGCAGATTTCCCCGGCGAACACGTCGCCGGACTTCACCACGTGGGACGACAACAACCTGTACTGGCGCACTGCACCATCAGACGTGCTGCAGGGCCGTACGTTGGGAAGTTACATGGTCTCGTGTGGGGCCCAGACCCTGGGCATGATCGTGCTCAACGACGCCTACGGAACCGGCCTGCGTGACAACGTGAAGCAGGCGTTCGAAGGGGCCGGCGGCAAGGTTGTGGCGACGGAGATGTTCAATGAGGGCGACTCGCAGTTCAGTTCGCAGGTTGACGCCGTGGTCAATGCCAAGCCGGATGCCATCGCCCTGATCACCTTTGACCAGATCAAGTCGATTGCGCCGCTGCTGCTGTCCAAGGGAGTTACCCCCGACCAGATGTTCCTGGTGGACGGCAACACGTCCGACCTGAGCAAGGACCTCGATCCGGGCGCCATGAAAGGGGCACAGGGCACTATCCCCGGCACCTTCGCGAAGGAAGACTTCCAAAAGGCCCTGGCGGAAATTGATAGCAAGCTCGACTCCTACGCCTACGCCGGCGAGTCCTACGACGCGGTAAACCTGGTGGCGCTGTCCGCGGAGGCAGCCGGCAGCACCAAGGGCGAGGACATCGCCAAGGAAATGCAGGGCGTGTCCAAGGACGGCGAGAAGTGCTATGACTTCGCCGGTTGCGTGACGCTGCTGCGCGACGGCAAGGACATCGATTACGACGGCATCTCCGGCCCGATCTCCTTCGACAAGAACGGCGATCCGACCGAGGCCTACGTTGGCATCTACCAGTACGACGGCAATAACCAACCGAAACCGAAGCGTGAGGAGTTCGGCCAGCTCTAAGAACTGAGCAGGAACTGCAAGCAGGCAGAGGGTCTCGGCAGTGAACTGCTCCCCGGAAGTTGGACTGAGAAATTCAGTTCCGACTCCTGGGGAGCAGTTTTATGCATGCATGTAGTTCGTTGTCCGAGGATCAGCGCGAGTCCGCTGTAGCGTGGTTCGAGCAGGGCATCGCTTATAGGGCGACAGCCAGATTGCTGGGAGTGCCTCACTCGCCGGTCAAGCGGCTGTATCGGCGATGGAGGATTCATGGCCGAGGAGCGTTGATGACCAAGCCGACAAAACAGTCGTACTCGTTCGAGTTCAAGCTCGCTTTGGTTGAACGGTTCCTCGCTGGTGAGACTGCCCCTGATCTCGCAGCAGAAGTCAGCTTGTCGTCGCCTCGCCTGCTCGAAACGTGGGTACGAGCATATCGCCGGGAGGGTGCGGATGCGTTGCGTCCCAAGCCTAAAGGCAGACCCAGGAAACCCGCCGCCCCGCCGCCCGCGGAGTTGTCCGAGGTGGAGCGGTTGCGGCGCGAGAACGAACGGTTGCGGGCTGAAGTGGCCTACTTGGGAAAATTGCGGGCCTTGAGGGCGCAGGAACGACGGTGAAGGTTCAGGCCATCATCGCTCTCAAGGCTGACTTTCCCCTCCCGGTTCTGCTGCAGGTCGCCGGCCTCGCCCGGTCAACGTTCTTTTATCACCAGGCCCGGCTCCAAGCCCCGGATCCGAACAAGGAACTCAAGACGGCAGTCACGGAAATCTTTGCGAAGAACCAGGGCGAGCAGGGCGCCGTGGCCCCCAACCTGCTGAACCGGGAGTTCGCAGCCGATGCCCCGAACCAGAAGTGGGTCACGGATGTGACCGAATTCAGCGTCGGAGATCGGAAACTCTACCTCTCACCGGTCATGGACCTCTTCGACCGCCAGATCATCTCCTACACACTGGGCCCGTCTCCAAACCTGGAGCTCACCAATACCTCCCTGCGTAAGGCTCTGACAACGCTCGCATCCCGACAGGAACCGCTCGTGCATTCCGACCAGGGCTTCCAGTACCAGCACGCCTCCTGGCGGAAGCTTCTGCTGGGCGCTGGCGCCGTCCAGTCGATGTCACGCAAAGGCAATTGCTACGCCAACGCGGTGATGGAAAACTTTTTCGGACACCTCAAGGAAGAGCTCTTCCACCATGTTCGCTTCCTTAACACCGAAGCGCTGGAAACAGCACTGCACGAGTACATCCACTGGTACAACACCGAAAGAATCTCGACAAAGCTCGAGGGCCTAAGCCCGGTGCAATACCGCGCTCAGGCCCTCGCAGCCTAGTCTCTTATTCAGCCAGTCCAACTTTCGGGGCCCAGTTCACAGCGGCCGGGGCCCTTTGCTGTTCCTGAGGGCGCGGCGGCCTGGTCCCCGTGCTGCGGTGCAGGGGCCTGGCCCCCGTGCTGCGGTGCAGCGGTGCAGCGCCCAAGCTCAACGCCCTAATATGCAGCCGCCAAGCCCTTGTGTAGGGGGTGCAGGGGCCTGACGACAGGACCCCGCGCTGGGGAGCCGCCGCACCGTGGACGGGAGCACCGCGCTGGTGTGAGATGACGGACCGACGACGGCGGCGCCCGCCGCAAGAGGGGCGGGCGCCGCCGTCGTGGTTGGCAGCTGGCTGGAGGCTGCTCAGGCAGTATCCGCGAGGGTTCCCAGGTAGAGCTGGATGACCTTCGGGTCCTTGAGCAGTTCCCGGCCGGTTCCGGTGTACGCGTCCTTGCCTTGGTCCAGAACGTAGCCGCGGTCGCAGATCTGCAGGCAGCGGCGGGCGTTCTGCTCAACCATGATGACGGATACGCCGGCCCGGTTGATTTCATGTACCCGCAGGAACGTCTCGTCCTGCTTGACCGGTGAGAGACCCGCGGAAGGCTCGTCCAGGAGCAGCACGGCCGGGTCCATCATCAGGGCTCGTCCCATCGCCACCATTTGGCGTTCGCCGCCGGAGAGCGAACCAGCCCGCTGCGCGCGCCGCTTGGCCAAATCGGGGAAGATCCCCGCCACGAAGTCGAAGCGCTTCTTGAAGTCCTTGGGCCGCTGGAACATGCCCATCTCCATGTTCTCTTCGATGGTCAGCGTCGAGAAAACGTTGTTGTTCTGCGGAACAAACCCGATGCCCCGGCTGACGAGCTTGTTGGCCTTCAGCCCGGTCAGGTCCTGGCCGCGGACCACCACCGTGCCGGAATGCACCTTCACCAGGCCGAACATTGCCTTGAGCAGGGTTGACTTGCCTGCGCCGTTGGGCCCGATGATGCCGATCAGCTCACCTTGCCGGGCCTCGATGCTGCAGCCGTTGAGGATATTGACGCCCGGCAGATAGCCCGCCACCAGGTCGGTCACGCTGACCACCGTTTCCCCGGCAGCGGCGTCGATGGGAGAGGCTCCGGTCCGGTGCGCGTTCATGCTTGATCCTTCCTGTGCCGGCCGCGGTCAGCTCCACCGGCCTCGTCTGCCCTGGCATCGTGCTCGCTGATGTGGCGGCCCAAAACCCCTTCGTCCGCCGTGCCCACCACCGACTCAGCGTCCTGGGCCAGCTCGTCTTCCAGTGCTTCGACGCCCTCGGCAACGCCGAGGTCGACGTCGTGATGCGCGCCGAGATAGGCGTCGATTACTGCCGGATCCTTCATCACGACGCCAGGGGGACCTTCTGCCACGATCCTGCCCTCGGCCATGACCACCACCCAGTCGGCGATGTGGCGGACCATATGCATGTCATGTTCCACAAAGAGCACAGTCATGCCCTCGGCCTTCAGATTCCTCACATGCTCCAGCAGTGACTGCGTCAGGGCGGGGTTCACTCCGGCCATCGGCTCATCGAGCATCACCAGCTTGGGCTGCACCATCAGGGCGCGGGCCATTTCCAGCAGCTTGCGCTGGCCGCCGGAGAGCGATGCTGCGTAGTCGTCCCGTTTGGCGTCCAGCTTGAACTTCGCCAGCAGGACGTCTGCCTGCTCCGTGATGGCCCGCTCGCGGGGTCCCCAGATCTTCTTGAAGAGCGCTTTGAACAAGTTTTCACCGGACTGGCCGGTGGCGCCCAGGCGCATGTTTTCGATGACGGTGAGCTTTCCCATGACTTTGGTCAGCTGGAAGGTACGCACCATACCCATGCGGGCCACCTTGTAGGACGGCACTCCGGCCAGCGAATGCCCTTCGAAAGACCATTCACCGCTCTGCGGCACGTCAAAGCCGGTGAGCAGGTTGAACAGCGTGGTCTTGCCCGCACCATTGGGTCCGATTAGCGCCGTGATCTGGTGCCGCGGTATCTCCAGATACTCCACGTCGACGGCATTGACGCCGCCGAACATCCGCGTGACGTTCTTGGCCACCAGGATAGGATCTCGCTTTCGGCAGCCGGGTCCCGCCTCGCCGGCAGCGATGGGACGGGTGTCGGTCATGTAATCGCTATCCGGCTGGTCCGCGGGTGGGGCGGCAGCGGGGGCGGCGACGGTCCGGGTGCTGTCTTGTTCGCTCATGTGAATGCCAGTTCTTTCTTATTGCCCAGCACACCTTGAGGCCTGAAGATCATGAGGAGCATCAAGGCGATGCCAACCAGGATGTAGCGGAGCTGGCCGGCCTGAGTGGTGGTCAGGAAAGTAATGTAGTCGGCCTCGATGGCCCCATAGAGCAATCCTTGGGTCAGCGAGAGGACCACCCAGAAGATCATGGCGCCGATGACCGGGCCGAGGACAGTAGCCATGCCGCCGAGCAGCACGCAGGTCCAGAGGAAGAAGGTCAGCTCTGTCTGGTAGTTGGCTGGTTGGACGGCTCCGCGGGGGAGCGTGAAGACCATGCCTGCCAGCGTCCCGAACAGGCCGCCGATGATCAGGGCCTGCATCTTGTACGAGTACACGTTCTTGCCCAAAGACCGCACTGCGTTTTCGTCCTCGCGGATGCCTTTAAGAATACGGCCCCACGGGCTGCGCATCCACAGGAAGACCAGCACACAGCAGAGCGCGACCAGCCCCCAGCCGACCACGCGGATCCAAAGATCACGCTCGTTCAGGCCCACCGGGCCGAGGTTGTAAGTACCTCGGGGAAAGGGGTTCATGGCGTAGAAGCCGCCCTCGAAGTCTGCGAGGCCGTTGGCCGAACCGGTGATGTCCGTCAGGTCATTGGTGGTGACCACGTACCGGATGATCTCCGCTGCGGCGATGGTGACGATGGCCAGGTAGTCCGCCCGCAGCCGCAGGGTGGGAATGCCCAGGAGCAGAGCAAAGACAATCGACCCGACCACCGCGATCAAGACCCCGACGAAGAACGGCACGTTCCACAGCAGCGTCGGAATGGCGAAACCGTAGGCGCCAATGGCCATGAAACCTGCTTGACCGAAGTTCAGCAGGCCGGAATAGCCGAAGTGGACCGCCAAGCCGATCGAGGCCAAGGCGTAGGCGGCCGTCGTCGGGCTAATAATCTCGCCTAGTGCGTTGCCGAAAATGTTCAGGAAATCCATGGTGTTCCCTCCTAACCCACGCGCTCTCGACGGCCAAGGATTCCCTGGGGCCGGAACAGCAGGACGACAATCATGATCAGCAGTGCGCCGACGTACTTTAGGTCTGCTTCCAGCCACAGCGTTGACAGTTCGACGAACAATCCAACGATGACCGAACCGACCAGTGCGCCGAACACGGTGCCCAGGCCGCCCAGGATGACGCCGGCGAAGACGAGCAGCAGGATTTGCTGGCCCATGTTGAACGTGACGCCGGGGCGGTAGTAAGCCCACAGGATTCCGCCCAATGCGGCCAACACTCCGCCCACGGTCCACACAATTCTGATGACGCGGTCCACATCGATGCCGGAAGCCGCTGCCAGGGCCGGATTATCGGCAACAGCACGGGTTGCCTTGCCGAGCCGGGTCTTCAGCAGGAGCATGGCTATCAGGATGATCACGATCAGGCTGACAACCAGCGAGAGCAGGGTATTTCGGCTGATCGAGATGTCACCCAGTTCCAAAATGGGGCTTCTGGCCTCCGGCAGCTGTTGCGTGGCGCCCCCAAAGTTGAACTGGATGACATAGCGCGCAGCCAGCGCCAAGCCGATGCTGATGATCATCATGGGGATCAGGCCGGTACCCCTGTGCCGCAAGGGCTTCCAGAGCCAGGCGTCCTGCGCCCACCCGAAGGCGCCGCCCAGGAGCACGGCCAGCAGCAGCGCCAGCCAGACCGGAAGCCCCATCACCGAGAAAGCGAACATGAGGACCGCACCGCCGGTGACCATCTCGCCGTGGGCGAAGTTGGTCAAACCGGTGGTCCCGTAGATGAGCGACAACCCGACCGAAGCCAGGGCAAGGAGCAGGCCAAAGCTCAGACCCGCAATCAGGCGTTCGACGAAGATTTCGCCGAAGCTGGCGCTCTGGACCACAATGCCTTCGCCGAGTGGAAAGATGGCCGCGGCGTTGGATGTATTGGTGAACTTAACTTCCCGCGGATTCGGCGTTCCTTCGGCTAGCTTTACTCCCTCCGGGAAGGTGGAGACGTCCACCTCGACTTGGTAGGTTCCCCGGACCGGAACGCCAATGGACCAGGCACCGTTTGCTCCGGTGACGGCTTCGCCGCTGAACCCCTCGCCGGTTGCCGTAATCCGTACTCCCACCACCGGGCCGTCCGCAGTTCGCATGACACCGCTGATCGTGTCGCGGAATGGTCCTGCCGGTGCCGTCGTCGCGCCAGGCGTCGGTTCAGGCGAGGTGGTTGAGGCCAATGAGGGGTGAGCGGACAGCAGGAGCCCTGCGATGACCGCCAGCAAGGCGAGTAGGGTCCCCAATGGCCGAACAAGCTTCGGCATCGCTATCAAGATATGAACCTCCACACGGTGGGGTGGTCCGCCGGATTACCGGCAGGCGCTGACAGCGTCTGTGACGGAAATCACTGACGTGTCGTTCATGTTACCTGCGTCACGCGTGGAGGGTGGGTGCGTTCTGTCGCGATCAGGTAACAACTGTGAAGCGCTTGTTAAGCGGAAGTGAACCGTTGAGGCATGATCGGGCAGCCTGGCTTCAGTACTTCCCGTCGCACTGCCGGGTGGGGAAGGACTACAGATAGAGTCCGGTGCTGCTGTCTGCTTCCTCCGGCTGGGACACGGCATGAATGTCGCGCTCGCGGAGCAGGGTGTAATCGGAGGCGTTGACTTCGACTTCGGCGCGGTCTTCGGGATCGAAGAGCACCCGGTCGCCGACCGCGACCTGGCGGACGTGCGGACCCGCGGCAACAACCTCTGCCCAGGCCAGGCGCTTGCCCATGACGGCGGTGGCGGGAATGACGATCCCCGAAGATGACCGGCGCTCGCTGCTGTCGTGGTCAGGGGCCACGAGGATGCGGTCATGGAGCATCCGCAACGGCAGTTTGTCGTGGGCGGAAGTGCGCGGCTTGTTCGAAGGACTGGGGGAAGTCACTGCTGTATTCTACCCGCGGTGTGGCAGCAGGAGGCTTTGTCCGGGAGGCGAGCCGGGCGGCTTCAAGAGGTGTGATGACCGGCGCGCGCACAAATCACAGGCCGGACATGGAATTTTCCGCCGTGTTGTTCGTTGGGATTGGTAGTGTGATCACTAGCTCGCCCCCCTGACGATGGAGGACAAAAAGATGGCAATCGGAGGAAATCCGGTTTTCAACAACCCGAAGGCGTTCCGCGGCTCGCCCGCAGGAACTGCCGGTGCCGGTTCGACCGCGCTGGCCGGCCAGACGCAGCTGTCCAGCCAGCAGTTGCAGGACCTTTACAACCAGCCATCCGCTGGGCCGGCCCAGACCGGCCGGATGACCTATGACGACGTCATCTTCAAAACACTGGCCTGCCTGTCCCTGGTGGTCGTCGGCGGAGCCATCGGCTGGATGTTCCCGGTCCTGATGATCCCGGGCCTGATCGTCGGCTTGGTGCTCGGCCTGGTCAACGCCTTCAAGAAGGAGCCGTCCAAGGGGCTGATCCTGGCCTACGCCGCAGCCGAAGGGCTGTTCGTCGGCGGGTTGTCCATGGTCATCGACTCCATGTACCCGGGCGTGGCCCCCCAGGCCGTGCTGGGCACCGTGTGCGTCTTTGCCGTGACGCTTGCCCTGTTCAAGAGCGGCAAGGTCCGGGCCACTCCCAAGGCCATGCGCTTCTTCATGATCGCGTTGATCGGTTACGCACTCTTCTCCCTGGTGAACCTGGGCCTGATGTGGTTCGGCGTGTTGGACAACCAGTGGGGCATGCGCGGCATGGAGATCACCATCATGGGAATCGGCATCCCGCTGGGCGTGATCATCGGGCTGCTGGCCATCGGCCTGGCGGCGTTCTCCCTGATCGTTGACTTCACCTCGATCGAGCAGGGCGTCAAGCAGGGCGTGGACCGCAAGTACTCGTGGACGGCGGCCTTCGGCCTGACCGTGACGCTGGTCTGGCTCTACGTGGAGATCCTGCGCCTGCTCGCCATCCTGCGCGGCAACGACTGACCAGTCGCTGGAGACTGACTGACCCCGGCCAAGTGCCGGGGTCAGCTGTTTAAGAGGCAACCCGGTACGGTGTAAGCATGACGGGCCAGCGCAGCGGGGCAGCGACCGGAGAGCAGTTCGAACTGCGGCGTGCCGGCTCGCGCGCGCTGATCACCGAGCTTGCCGGCTGCCTCCGGCTCTTCGAAAAGCAGGGTGTGCAGCTGACCGAGACGTTCGAGGAAGACCAGCTGCCGCCCTCGGCTTCGGGTATCCTGCTGGCACCCTGGCCCAATCGGGTGAAGGGGGCCCGGTGGGAGCTTGACGGCACCGTCCAGCAGTTGGACATCACGGAGCCGGCGCGCGGCCATGCCATCCACGGGCTGCTGCGCAATACCGGCTACCGCCTGATCGACCGGAGCGAGTCTGCGATGGTGTTGCAGGCGGAAATCTTCCCTCAGCACGGGTACCCCTTCCGACTCAGCCATGTTGCCGAGTACTCGCTGGACCAGGACGGGGACCTGTCGGTCCGGCAGCGACTGCTGAACCTGTCCCCTAGGGCGGCACCGGTCGCGCTGGGCGCTCATCCGTTCATCCGTCTAGGAAACGAACCCGCCGATCGCCTGATGCTGACCGTGCCCGCGGCACGCGTCTTTCCCGCCGACCCGCAGACCAAGATCCCGACGGCGGACGTTCCGGTCAGCGCGCAGAGCGACCTCCGCCAGGGACGCCTCTTGGCTGACTTGGACATGGACCAGGCCTATACCTCCCTCTCTACCCGTGCCGGCGGACGGGCGATGAGCACGCTCTCCTCCAGCAGCGGTTCGATGGTCGGGTTGTGGCAGGAGGAGGTTTTCCCCTATGTGCATATTTTCGTGACGTCCAAATACCCGGGCCGCCAGTGCGCCGTCGCGGTGGAACCGATGACCGCGCCCGCCAACAGCTTCAATTCGGGCCGGGGGCTCATCTGGCTGCAACCTGGCGGGACCTTCGGCGGAAGCTGGGGCATTACGGCGCGGCTTAACTGAACGCACGCCAAGGTGACAGTGTGAAACTATGGGTGTATGAACCGGTCACTCCCCGAAAACCGTCCGCTGCCGGCCGGACGCTTGGTCGGAACCGACGGTCAACACCATGTCCGCGAGGACGTACCCTATGCACTGCGGATCAGTGCGGCCTGGGCCTGGCGGGTGGGCTTAATTGTGGTTGTCGGCGGGTTGCTGGTCTGGCTGCTGAGCTATATCTCGCTGCTGATTATCCCGCTGATGGTGGCTGCCCTGATTGCGGCGCTGATTTCTCCCGTTGTCCGGTTCCTCCGCAAGGCAAAGGTTCCCAAGAGCCTGGCCGTGGCCATCACCATTTTGGGTTTCCTGGGGCTGATTGGCGGGGCTCTCTCCCTGGTTGGGCGCCAGCTCTACATTGGATTCAGCGAGCTGTGGGATCAGGTGCTTGAGGGCATCGGCCAGGTCCAGGGCTGGCTGACCAACGGGCCGCTCCGCCTGACCAACGAACAACTCAATAACTACCTGAACGAGGGCTTGGACCAGCTGCAGAACAACAGCAGCGCCATCTTCTCCAGCGCGCTCAGCGTCGGATCGACGGCCGGACACTTGTTCACCGGCCTGCTCCTGACGATTTTTGCGCTGATTTTCTTCCTGTACGACGGCGAGCGGATCTGGCGTTTCATGGTCGGACTGCTGCCCAAGAAGGCCCGCGCGGCAGGCAACGGTGCCGGCCGCAAAGGCTGGACGTCCATGGTGCAGTACATCCGGGTCCAGATGTTCGTCGCCTTTGTCGACGCGGTCGGCATCGGCGGCGGCGCGGCCATCATCGGTGTGCCGCTGGCGCTGCCTCTGGGTGTCCTGGTGTTCCTTGGCTCCTTCATCCCGATCGTTGGCGCCCTCCTGACCGGATTCGTGGCCGTCCTGCTGGCGTTGGTGGCCAACGGCTGGGTCAACGCCCTGATCATGCTCGCCATCGTGCTGGTCGTGCAGCAGTTGGAGGGCCACGTGCTCCAGCCGCTGATCATGGGCAAGGCCGTGTCCTTGCACCCCTTGGCTGTTGTGTTGGCCGTTGCCGGCGGATCCATGGTCGCGGGAATTGCCGGTGCCTTGTTCGCGGTCCCGCTGCTCGCGATCCTCAATTCGTTCGTGAAGTACATTGCCACCCGCGGATGGGAAACAGACCCGGCCCTGGGCGCTCCGCCGCCGGTGGAAGAGCCGTATCTGGCGCCGGAACCGGCGTTGGCTACACCCGGCCCCGGCAACCCGCCCGCGCGCTCAGACCAGCAACCCCTCCGCCGCCGCCGCATACAGCTGTACAGAAAAGAGACCGACAAGTGACAGCCACCACCCAACTTCCCGTCACACTCGACGACGTTCAGGCGGCCCGGAAGATGCTCGACGGCATCATTGCCAAGACGCCGATCGAACAATCCCGCGCCTTGGGTCGAATGGTGGGCTCTGACGTCTTCTTCAAATGCGAGAATCTGCAGCGCGCCGGGTCGTTCAAGGTGCGTGGAGCCTATGTGCGAATGGCCGGGCTCACCGACGAGGAGAAGTCGCGCGGCGTCGTGGCTGCCTCGGCCGGAAACCACGCCCAGGGCGTGGCCGTGGCGGCGGCCCGGCTGGGCATCAAAGCCCGTATTTTCATGCCCCTCGGTGTTGCCTTGCCGAAGCTGGCAGCCACCCGCGGCCATGGCGCGGAAGTGGTACTGCACGGCCACAACGTGGACGAAGCGCTGGCCGAAGCGCAGCGGTATGCGAATGAGACAGGCGCGGTCTTTGTGCATCCGTTCGACAACGCGGACATCATCGCAGGCCAAGGAACGCTGGGGCTCGAAATTTTGGAGCAGGTCCCCAATGTCGAGACGATCGTCATGGGCGTCGGTGGCGGAGGACTGCTGGCCGGCGTTGCCACCGCAGTCAAGTCAAGGGCCAAAGAGCTGGGCCGCGACATACGAGTGATCGGCGTGCAGGCTGAGAATGCCGCTGCTTATCCGCCCTCGCTCGCCGCCGACGCGCTGGTGCCGCTGCAGAAGGTTTCCACGATGGCTGACGGTATTGCAGTCGGCCGCCCCGGCCAACTGCCGTTTTCGATCATCAAGGAACTCGTCGACGACGTCGTCACGGTCAGCGAAGATGCGCTGGCACGCGCACTGATCTTCCTGATTGAACGGTCCAAGCTGGTGGTCGAACCTGCCGGCGCCGTCGGCGTGGCGGCGCTCATGGAGGGCGTCATTCCGAATCCGGGGAACACCGCGGTTATTCTCTCCGGCGGCAACATCGATCCGATGTTGATGCTGAAAGTGATCCAGCGGGGTCTGTTTGCTTCGGGCCGGTTCATGTCCGTGCGGATCATGCTTGACGATCGGCCGGGTTCCCTGGCCCAGATCTCCCGGATCATTGCGGAATCGGATGCCAACGTCACCCGCGTGGACCACACCCGGATTGGCGGCTCGATCAGCATGGGCGACGTGGCCATCACCATCGATATCGAGACCAAGGGGCACGAGCACTGCGAGCTGGTGCTCGGCAGTCTCCGCGCCGAGGGCTTCCAACCCATCGTCGTCCACTGACGTGGCTACCGACAGCCGAGGGCTGCGCCCTGGCCGGGCGCTGGCAGGAGCGGGGGCATTTGCGGCACTGTTTTGGGTGGTCTTCCTGCTCAACGTGGTGGCCGGCGGGTACTTAAGCCTGCTGCTGGGGATCGCGCCCCGGCGGGTCGATGGGCTCGACGGTGTGGTCTTCGCACCGTTGCTGCATGCCGATGCCGGGCACCTGGTGGGCAACACGATCCCGCTGCTGGTGCTTGGGTTCCTGACGCTGCTCGAAGGAATCCGGCGGTTCCTGGTGGTGATTGGCTGCAGTTGGCTGGCCTCGGGGCTGGGGGTATGGCTCACCGGCGCAGGACTGACCATCGGAGCTTCGGGGCTTGTCTTCGGGCTGTTGGCCTACCTCTTGGTGCGCGGCTTTTACAACCACAGTTGGCGGCAGATCCTGCTGGCCGTGGTGATCTTCCTCTTCTACGGCTCGGTGCTGTGGGGCGTCCTGCCGACGGCGGTGCCAGGCATCTCCTGGCAGGCGCACCTGTTCGGTGCGGCCGGGGGAGTGGCCGCAGCTGTTTTGATGCGCCGCCGCGGGTTGCTGCGCCGCCGCGGGCCTCGTCTTGCCTGACCCGCTTCCTTTTTCTTCCCCCACCGGCTCTGCCGCTGCCGGATGCGCAAAAAGGCGGGCTCCCGAAGGAACCCGCCTATGCGAACAGGCTCCCTGAGGACCCCGCCTGAAACGTTGGTGGTGGTGATCAGCCGGTGTAAGGCGTGGCGGAGATGATTTCCACAGTGATCTGCTTGCCGTTCGGAGCAGCGTAGGTGGTCGTTTCTCCCGCGCGGAGGCCGTGGATAGCTGCGCCGAGCGGGGACTTTTCGCTGTACACATCCAGATCGGATTCGCCGGCAACCTCACGGCTGCCCAGCAGGAAGCGCTCGGTGTCCCCTGCGATTTTTGCTTCGATGACCATGCCCGGCTCTACGATTCCGTCATCTGCCGGTGCTTCACCCACGTGGGCGTTGCGCAGCAGGTCGGTGAGCTGGCGGATCCTGGCTTCGGCCTTGCCCTGTTCTTCCTTTGCGGCGTGGTAACCGCCGTTTTCCTTCAGATCCCCCTCGGAGCGGGCCTGCTCGATGCGGTCGACAATCTCTGCCCGGCCGGGGCCCGAAAGGTGATCCAGTTCAGCCTTCAGGCGGTCGTAGGCTTCCTGAGTGAGCCAAGCGACGGGTGCGCTGGAAGTGGACACGTAGTTCTCCTTAATTGCTGCCGGTGCCGCTGGACGCGGAGCCGACACGGTGGCACTTTGCACAAAAGGCCGCCCAGAAGGCGGCCACTCCATGCAAAGACCCCGCCGTGAAGGTGAATCATTCATTCTGGGGGATTCCCAGTTCACCGGTGGGCGGGGCGGAATGTATTTGCTCAATTGTAGTCAGGTGGCGCCGGTTTTCCCAATAACAACGTGATTACGGGACTGACGATGTTCCGTCCGGGGTCGACTGTCGTCGCCCCCGGACGCTAGCCGGCGTCGGCAGCCCAGCAGTTGTCGACGCCGCCGGACACAGCCAGGGACTCGGTCCTGAGTTGAATGCGGTGCGCCGTGGTCTCGGCGCTGTCCCCCTTGGCGGCGGGGCCGATCGTCGCTACTTTCCAGCCTACGACGGCGTAGTTCTCGCTCAGGGCCTGCACGGCACAGTGGACAGTGGCTCGGGGATCCTTGGTGACCTGGAAATCAACGGTGATATGCCCGGCGTCGGTCACCGAAAAGCCAACGTCCTTGCTCTCAAGCTGTGATTCACCTTGGCCCAGCGAAAAGAAACCGGCACCGACGACGGCAACGCCCAGGGCGCTGCCGGCGAGAACCAGCCTGGTTCGCCGGGACAGCGACCGCTTCGGCGTGCCGTAACGATCGGAAACCGTTAAGCTGGAGGAAGTCTGAGGATTTCGGGGGCCGGCAGTGCTCACGCCCTCAAGTTTATCCTCCCGCCCATGACAGATTCCCCAGGAGCAGCTACTTGAGCTTCGATGCACCCCAGCCAGTACACAGTGATGGCCTGCGCCTGCTGGCGGTCCACGCCCATCCGGACGACGAGTCCAGCAAGGGTGCCGCGTCCATGGCGCGCTACGCCGCCGAGGGCGTTCAGGTGCTGGTCGCCACGTGCACCGGAGGTGAGCGCGGCGACATTCTGAACGCAGAAGCTGCATCCGATGCCCGGGCGCACCGGGACCTCGCCGGATTGCGGCGGCTGGAGATGGCCCAGGCGGCGGCGGAGCTGGGGATCCAGCACCGCTGGTTGGGCTTCGCCGATTCGGGGCTGCCGGAGGGGGACCCATTGCCGCCGCTCCCGTTCGGCAGCTTCGCCACCCTGCCGTTGGAACGCGCGGCGGCTCCGCTGGTCAAACTGGTCCGCGAGTTCCGCCCGCACGTGGTGATCAGTTACGACGAGAACGGCGGGTACCCGCACCCGGACCACATCATGGCCCACAAGGTGGCAGTGGAGGCGTACCATGCCGCCGGGGATCCGGAGCGCTATCCCGAAGCCGGCCGCCCGTGGGAGCCGCTCAAGCTCTACTATGACCGCGCTTTCAACCCCGAACGGTTCCGCGCGCTTCACTTTGCGCTGGAAGAGGCGGGGCTGCAGTCGCCCTACGCCGCGCGCCTTGCGGCGTGGCTGGAGGCCGACGCCGAAGGCCACCAGCCGCCTATGCCCAACCACCGCACCACCACCCAGATCGACTGCGCCGACTTTTTCCGCCACCGCGACC
>NZ_JBNHHB010000118.1:0-16049 GCF_059091905.1 Arthrobacter sp. Dra40 | reverse complement strand
GTAGGCGACAAAGGACAAACCGCATTCTACTCCTCCGGCAAGTAGCTTGTCATTAGGATTGAGATCAGATTCTATTTGAGCACCCACGCTCGCCCGCCCACGATTCGTCTTTTAGCCATGACGGGTTCGATAAGTAGATCTCGACCGGTCCAATCAGCGGAGCGTCCTGGATTTCCAGTGGGCTCAACATTTGATGTTGATCAGGATTTCGAGGTCTTAAGTTCGTCGATGCAAGAGACAAACAAAGAAAAAAATTAGGATACATGCCGGTTGGCCACGCAACTTGCTCTCACATGCATAGGCGCGCTCCGATCGAACTTCCACACCTAGCTTCATAGTTTGGTGCTCGTCGTAAATAATTGAGGTATTAATGTTCCCAAAAAGACCCCTATTGCCAGATGTGCCTATTTATATCATGATGGGTGGCATAGGCGAATCCTTTGGCGGGGTGACAAGCGTTGCGCTTCAACGCAGCACCGCGTTCTCTGAAATCGATAATAGATCTATCGAGTTGCTGACGACTTCGACTATTCATGAGGTGGATCCGGCCGAACGGCAGAACCAGCTCATCGAGGCTGGGCGTCTAGGTAAACGTGTGAGGTTCAGAAACGTCTGGTTCGACTTGAGCATGATGCCCGACACAGAATTGGTGAAGTTAAGCGGGGGGATCCGCGAGTCCATTGATGTCTCAGCTGACCTGCTTCCCTATGGAGGAAGAAAGGAAACCTCGCGTGTTAATTCAGAGGGTCTTGTGCTCCAAGTCGACCGGTTCCGAAGGGACGGCAGCAGATACCTCATGGACCGGCGCGATATGCGATACAGAGGCAGGCCGGGTGGACGACTCCTCACTGCATTTTCTCGAGAGGGAGAGGTTGTAAAGCAGTGGGATGGGTCTAGGTACGTCACAATCTCTTGGCTCGATTGGTTAACTCAAGACAATCCGGCCGTTATCATTGTAGACTCTGCGAACGTGGCGGACATGATGCACGAGTACCGCCGCGATAAAGTTGTCGTCGTTCACGTCCTACACAGCAGCCATCGGACTCCTCAACAGGACGGCGGCGACGTCTTAGCGGCCAACGGAATTCCCAAGTTCAGTCAGTTAGATTCATTCGACCTCGTATCGACGCTCACAAGTCGCCAGCACGATGACCTGGTTCATGAAGCGCTGGTATCCGACAACCTGGTAACTATCCCTAATATGACAACCACTCCACCTATCAGAAGGATACGCCGGAGAAATCCCCGACATGGCGTGGTTCTGAGCCGACTTGCTCCCGAGAAGCGACTTCACCACATGGTGCAGGCTATCGCGCAGTCAGTAGAAGGTGTCCATATCGACGTTTACGGTCACGGTGATCTCGGAGCTCGGTTGAGAGAGCTGGTAACGAGTTACGACCTAAATGACCGCATCTCCTTGCGCGGTTATGATCCTCACGCTCGCAAGCATTTTAGAAGCGCGTCATTTAGTCTGCTCACGAGCAGTTTCGAAGGCCAGGGATTAGTTCTCCTCGAGAGTATGGCTAGGGGTTGCATCCCCATTGCATACGATATCAAGTATGGTCCGTCAGATGTCATTTCTCACGGTGTAAATGGTATTCTTGTACCGAATGGCGACGTTGCTGCTCTGGCCCGAGCGATTGATCACATCGCTTCCATGGACCCCAAGGAGCTTCTGAAGATGCGCCGCGCAGCCGTGCAACGGTCTGCTGACTTCTCCCCTAAGAAAATCACCTCACTCTGGGGTAAAGCTCTCAAAGATTCTTTGGACAAGAAACAGCCGACCAAACAGGTATCGGGAAGTGCGACACTAATCGACATTACGGTCAGTGACAGACAGGCGAGGGTCCACATTTCTCTAAGCGACAGCTTTGGAAAGACTGAGTGGGCAATGGTGAGTTGGCTCGGCCGAAGGAAAAAGTCTTACGGTCGTATACGGGCCGATATTATCCACGGTGAGTCTGGTGTTTTATTGTCCGCGGTTCTTCCCGTCGATTCCATCGCTGAATCAAAGGATCCTGTAGTCAACTTGTCTGTGGATCTTAGAGTCGAAGGCAACGCTGTGCGCAAGGGAATCGCAACGGGAGAAGTTAAACTGCCGGTCCGCGTTAGGGATGTGGATTTCTACTCAACGGCCTACGGCAACTTCAGTGCCAGAATCGATACCAACTGAACAGTTCACGGTCAAAGGTGCCGTCTGGCCCACCACTGCTGGCGTCACCTTCACCAATATGCGCAAAAGGATTCTTCCACGGCACGGGATGGCTTCCGGCAGCGTCGAATCTCCTGACCCTTCTATGGTGCTGTCAAGCACCATGGCGTGTTTTTCGAAGGGGCGCAAGCCTCACCATACGATGTATCGTTTAAAACTCAGTTCCATTTCCCGGTGATTCTTCCCCTGTTAGCTTTGCTTCGCGACGTAGGTTCCGTTTAGACATGGCTGCGCATCCGCGTCCTGACGCTCACATCGAGTGCGTCGTTGAGGTGTAGATCACCGCCTGGATTGAGCCGATGCCGACTCGTGTTTCCAGAAGAGGCCGGCAGGGGGCGCAGCGCGGGCGCTACTGGCCTAGGAAGGAACCGGCCCGTATCCTGAGCTTGAGCTGCACGATCCGCGTGCCAGAACGCCGGCAAAGCGGCAACGCCGGCAGCGTACCGGTTTCGCCGTCCAATTCCGGCCTCGTTGTCCGAGACCAGCCGCCCCGACACCGCGCCCAGTCCTGCAGCAGTTCCCACATGCCGGCCAGCAAATCCCCGATCATGAGGGTCGGGATCATCCTGGCCATGATGAAACGCGAATACGAGCAGGTCATCACCAGCACCGGGAACGCCCGCGCGTGATCCTGGTTTCGGGGAAGACCATTCGCATTGGATCTGGTCTCCGGGCTCGATGCTGATTCTGTGGGCAGGATCGACCGGGGCGTACTCCGCCCGGATTCTGGCCAAGTTCCCCCAACCAAGCGGCGGACCCGAACCAGCCGATCGGTTCGGCGATCACTGAAGCAGGCATCCGCTGTCTGTCCTTCAGCAGGTCCCGTCTCCGCCGCTCCGCAGCACGGATACTCGACGTTGCGCGCTCAGCTGACGACGAGGGCGGAAACACCTTATGGGACACCGCGTTTCCGCGCGTCCTGCTGCTAACGTTTAACCCACTCGCCCTGAGCCAAAGCTTCGAGAAAGCGATTCCAAAGCTGCGGCCTCTTTGACCGGCCCTTTTGTGCCCTACGTCCGGAGCAATCCATGCCCAGCTTCCGCAGCCCCGCAGCCTCTCCCAGACGGAACCAGCGAGCCACTGCTCGTCTGGCCAGCGCAACCGCCGTCGTAATGGCGGTAGGACTCCTGATGGCCCCCGGTGCATTCGCCCAGGACGTGCGGCAGCCAGCACCGGACTCGCAGCCGGCGTCGACACCTGACGGTGCCCTGCTGCAGGCCCCCGCGGCCACTGGCCCGGATGCGGCGTCACCTTCCCCCTCACCTTTGGCGCCCGGCGACTCGCCCGGCAATGAACCCTGGATCGACGACGGCACCGGACAGACGCCGGGCTTCGAACAACCGGCTGAGGGCACACAACCATCCTCCCCCGCCGCTGCCACGGAAGAACCGACAGCCCAGCCCTCCCCCGACGCCGGCGACCCGACCCCGACCGTAAACGAACCGGAATCCGTCGAGGTGCCGGTCGAGGAGCTCAGCCAGGAGCAACTCCTGGAGCTGCTGAAGACCCTGCAGGGCGAACACGGCGCCGACATGGGCCAAGGTCTCCAGCAGCGTCGGGAGCGTGAGCGTGAACTGAAACAGCCGGAAG
Source organism: Arthrobacter sp. Dra40 (assembly GCF_059091905.1). Classification (NCBI taxonomy): domain Bacteria; kingdom Bacillati; phylum Actinomycetota; class Actinomycetes; order Micrococcales; family Micrococcaceae; genus Arthrobacter; species Arthrobacter sp. Dra40. The sequence continues at coordinate 12,247 of NZ_JBNHHB010000118.1, read as the reverse complement.
TGCTGGCAGAACTCGACGCGCAACTCGAAGTTCTCGATATTGAACGCACTAGCACCGTCGTGCCAGCGGCAGTCCCCATGCTCAACCGCAACAAGTGGAGGCCCAGCGGGGTCCAGGGCATGGACGTCAGCAGTCACCAGCCGAACGTCAACTGGAAAACCGAGTGGAATTACGGGGCGCGGTTCGCCTATGTGAAGTCGACCGAGGCCTTGTTGTACAAGAACCCGTTGTTCCCATCTCAGTACGCCGGTTCATATAACGTCGGCATGATCCGCGGCGCGTACCACTTCGCCATCCCCAACGTCTCGTCGGGCAAGGCTCAGGCGAACTACATGGTGAACAACGGCGGCGGCTGGTCCGCCGATGGAAAGACCCTGCCGCCCCTGCTGGACATCGAATACAACCCCTATCCGGAACTGGGCAACACCTGCTACAGCATGTCTCCGAGGGCCATGGTCAACTGGATCAGGGACTTCTCGAACACCATCAAGGCCCGCACCGGCCGCCTCCCGGCCATCTACACCACAGCGGACTGGTGGAACAAGTGCACCGGCAAGAGCACCGCCTTCAAGAACCACCCGTTGCACGTCGCGCACTACACCACCGGCACCCCCTGGCTGCCGGCCGGCTGGAATTCCTACGACATTTGGCAGTACAGCTCAACGGGCCCCTACTCGGGCGACTCGAATGTGTGGCGGGGTTCCTACACCGACTTGAAGAACTTCGCCTACAACCGGACCGTCACGTGGGATAGCACCCAGCGCTCCGCCGCTCCGGGCGACTTGAACCGGGACGGCAACGGCGACCTGCTCTCACGCCGGCGGGACGGCTCGCTCTGGTTCTACCCCGGCAACGGCGCCGGCGGCTACAAGGCGCCCTTCCGGATTGGCGGCGGTTGGCAAATCTACAACCTGCTCATCGGGACCGGAGACTACAACGGCGACAAGCTCGGCGACCTACTGGCTCGGCAGACCGACGGCTCGCTCTGGCTGTACAAGGGCAAGGGCGACGGGACGTTCCAGCAGCGCGTGCGCATTGGCAGCAGCGGCTGGAACGGCTTCACCCACATCATCGGCCCCGGCGACCTCAATCGCGACGGCACCAACGACCTGCTCGCCCGACGGTCCGACGGCACGGTTTGGCTGTACGCTGCGCCCGGCGACGGGCAGCACGGAAGCCGTACGCAGATCGCCAGCGGTTGGGGCAGCTACACCAAACTGGTCGCGACCCGGGACTTTACCGGCGACGGGCGGGTGGACGTCCTGGCGTCCAAGGGAGACGGGACCCTGTGGTTGAACCAAGGAACCGGCAAGACTGGAACGGGCACCTTTTCAGCTGCCCGCAAGATCGGCTCCGGAGGCTGGGAGGCATTCTCGGACATCCTCGGCACGTGGGACAACGACCGGGACAAGAAAAACGATCTCCTCACCATCAGCCCCGATGGCTCGTTGGGCTTCTACAAGGGCACCCAGATGGTCGACTTTGAAGGCTACAACGCCAGGACGCTGGTCAGCAGCGTCTGGAAGCAGTTCGACACCGTAGTCACTCCGGGCGACTTCACCGGCGACGGCCGCAGCGATTTGATCGGCCGCAAGGCGGACGGCACCCTGTGGCTGGTGCGCGGGACCGGCAAGGGAACTTTTGGCACGCCGGAGCGGATTGGGCGCGGCTGGCACATTTACAGCTCCATCATCGGGATCGGCGACTACAACGAGGACGGCAAGAACGACATCGTAGCCCGTCAAACTAACGGAACCCTTTGGTTCTACGCAGGCACGGGCACCGTCAGCACTTCCAGCGAAGGCTATAAGCGCCGGGTAAAGATCGGCACCGGCGGGTGGAACCAGTTCGCGACCCTGGTAGGCACGGGCGACGTTAACCGTGACGGCAAGAACGACCTGCTCGGCGTCGGCGCCGACGGAACCGCGTGGCTGTACGCCGGTCCGGGCAACGGTCAGCATGGTTCGCGCACCCGTATCGACACGGGTTGGCATTACTCGCAGATTGTTGGCGTCGGCGACTATGACCGCAACGGCACCATCGACCTGGTGGCCAGTAAGCCCGACGGCACTCTCTGGCTGCGGCAGGGACGCACCTCCAAGACTGCTTCGGGAACGTGGTTCAACGCCGAGCGGCAGATCGGCAGCGGCGGATGGCAACAGTTCAAGCAAATCCTCGGACCCGGCGACGCCACCTCGGACAACAAGGTGGACTTGCTGGCCACAACCGGTGCCGGCGCCATGTGGCTCTACCGGGGGAACGCCATGACCAACGACGGCTATGCCAAACGGCGCAACGTGGGGAAGCTCTAAGCTGTTTAGGTAGGTCCACCCCTCCGACGTCAGGATTCACTGTTGCCCATCGCGTCCCGCCTTCAGCTTCTCGCCGCCCGGATTTTCACCGAGGCCAATAGCGTGCTGACGGAACGCCGCGTGCGAACCCGGCTGGCCGACGCCAACAGGAACGCCGGCAGCCGGTTCGACTGCGTCCTGTACTTCGCTGACGGCCCGGACAGCGCCTACCAGGTTCAGCAATGGCTGGCGCCCATGGCAAAGCTGGCAGAGCGCCACCGGGTCGCGGTTCTGGTCCACCGGCCAGCCACGGCCGCGACACTGCTCCCTGATTCACCGCTGCCGGTGTTCCTCACCAAGGGTATTGCCGAGGTGGAGGCGTTCATCGCCCGTGCCGGTACGCGGGTGGTGTTCTACGTCAACAACAACCGGGACAACTTCACGGTCCTCCGCCTCCCAGGGCAGGTGCACGTGCATCTGAGCCATGGGGAGAGCGACAAGGTGTCCATGGTCTCCAACCAACTGAAGGCTTACGACTTCGCTTTCATCGCGGGCCCTGCCTCCCGGGAACGCATCCTGGCCGCCCTGCAGCGGTTTGATGAGTCCCATCTGGTGGAAGTGGGACGGCCGCAACTGGACTTCGCAATTGCTTCACCGCAAACCGAGAACGACGGCGGGCGCCTCACCGTCCTCTACGCCCCCACGTGGGAAGGGGATCGCCCCGCCATGGCGTATGGCTCGCTGGCCAGCCATGGCCGGGAAATCGTTGGCTCTGTCCTGGCCGATCCCCGCTACCGGCTGGTCTTCCGACCGCATCCGCGAACCGGCAGCCGGCTCTCCTCCCACCGAATCGCACTGACCCAAATCGCCGGCATGATCACCTCGGCAGAGAGGACGTCATCGGCTGGCCACCGGGTTGACACCTCGGCTGATTTCTCTGCTTCGATGGCCGAGGCGGACCTGTGCATTTGCGATATCTCTGCCATGGCCTTGGATTGGCTTCCCAGCCGGAAGCCCCTGCTCATGACGAAGCCTTCGGAGCCGGGCGCCCACGTCGATGCCCAGGGCGTGGCCGCCAAGATCAGGCTCATCGACGAGTCCGAGGCCGCACGGACGCCGGCGCTGCTGGCCGAAGCCGCGGAGACCGGAGTGCTACCGGAGCAGCTCGAATTGATCGCACATCACTTCGGCGACATTTCCCCGGGTGCGAGCACCGAACGGTTTATTGACGCCGTGGAAAAAATACTCGCCGGGGAAAGACTGTACTAAGACAACAAGCGGTCAACGACGCGGCCCGCCGCATGCCCGTCGTCGCGGGGGGCGTACTTGGAGACGAACTTCTTCAACTTCAGCTCGCGAACCGAATCGCTTGAGCGGCTCTCGTCGATCGCATCGAAGAGTTCGGACTCGGTTCGTACAACTGGACCGGGCAGCTCGGTGTAATCCAGATAGAACCCACGTAGTGTGTCTCGGTAGTTCTCCAAATCGTAGGCATAGAAGATTACCGGCCGCTGTAGGATGGCATAGTCAAAGAAGACCGAGGAGTAGTCAGTAATCAATGCGTCGCTGGCCAGAAAGAGCTCCTGTATCTCCGGAAAATTGGAGACGTCGTACACGCAGTCTCGCACGCTCTCCGGTATCTCGACCGCCTCGCTCACCAGTACATGCATGCGCAGCAGAAGTACTGTGTCCTCCCCGAAGCGTTCCCTGAAAGATTCTAAATTGAACGGCAGGTTGAAGTGGAAGCGCCCCCTTCCCGCCGGATGGTCGTCTCGAAACGTCGGGGCGTAGAGAATGACGCGTTTGTGGGCGGGAACGCCGAGCTTTCGCCGGACGGCGGCAGCGCGCGTCTGCACATCGGGCCCAACAAGGATGTCGTTACGTGGGTAGCCCAGCTCAACAACGTCTCCGGTGTAGCGAAATGCGCTCCGGAAAGCTTTGGTGGCATAAGGGCTAGGTGAGAGGAGTGTGGTCCATTGGCCCACTGCCTCGTCCACGCGGGATATGTAGCCCTCGTCCCGGCCGTGTATAGCGTCCAAGTCATGCGCCATTTTCTTCAGCGGTGTGCCGTGCCAAGTCTGGATGAAGACCCCGTCCTTGCGGCGGCGGAAGTAGTGGGGAAAGTTCTGATTGTTGATCCAATACTTGGCCTTTGCCAAATACCAGAAGTAACTCGGCGAGAGCCGCTTGACCACCGTCGTGTAGGGATCTGAAGTGGGGAGCTTCCCTTGGTAAATCCACACCTTCCGTCGGGTATCTCCGCGCCGAACCAGTTCCTCATAGATGTATCGGGGGCTGTCCGCGTACTGTTTACCGAGCCCAGACTCGAACACCATCAGGTCCTTGTCCATCGGCGTTTTCTCCACTGCGGTGAACAGGCGCCGCATAGTTGGGAAGTAGAAGCGGCTGCGGCGGAACCTACTGAACAACCGCTCGACGAGTTCCGGATCGATGGCTTTCCTCCATTGCGGTTCGGCGGGGCGGGCTTCCGCCACAGCATCAAAAATGCGCCGACAGTTATTAGTGTCCTTGAAGGTCAGGAACCTTCGGGACCTGGCTGCGTACTCTGGCGTGGTCGTGCATCCGCGGGAAAAGGTGGCTTCGAGGTGCTCCAGCACCGCCGCACGGCTGAATGCAATTTGTCCAGGCAGTTCCTCGTCCAAATCTAGGTGCGAACCCTGCGGTCCTAGGAAGCGTTCCCGGTCGAACTGGAAGTAGTGTACCGGCTTTTCGAGGAAGCTAAAGTCGAAGCCTACGCTCGAATAGTCTGTGAGCAAGACACCGCTTTGCTTGAGCAGATACTGGACGTCGATCTCGCCTTGGGATATGACGCGCGCGGGCGCCCCGGCGAAGTGGTGCCTGAATTGCTGCATATTGGGGTGCAGGCAGAAGACCACCTCGGCGTTCTGCTTCTCGACAAGGGCACGTAGGCGCGGATCATTGAGGAGCGCGTCCCACTCCTTGAAGTACTCGGACTCTTCAAACAGGTCCGGATCCTGCAACCAGTCCCGCCACGTTGGAAAGATCAGGATCTGGTTTGGCCGCACAGTGACGTCGCCCGCAAAAAGTGCATCGAATCGGGATAGCCCAGTGACCAGGACATCCTTGGGCGCATAGCCAAAGTCGCTGACGATGTACTCTTTCTCCCGTTCGGAACTAACCACGAACAGGTCGGTATCGAAGCCCGGAGCGCTCTTTCCGTAGTTGGGGACCATCCACTTGGTTCCCATCACACCATGCTGCAAGAACACCTTAACGCCGCTCACTGCCTTACGAAACTGCGGCAGCCAAGTGGGATATAAGAAGTCAGGGTGGTGCGAACCAATGAACCGTTCGGCCCGCAGTGCCAGATAAAAATGTGTCTTTGAGCGGTATTCCACAACGTGGTCTAGACCGCTCAGGTTGCGTAGATCAAGTGACGACGGGTCGATAACGTAGTAAGCGTCTACTTCGGGATGCTCCCGGCGCATGTAACGGAAAAAGTGCAGCCCGGTGTCCTGGGCTTTGTAAGGCCTCTCGCCCACCAGCCACACACGCTTCCGTTTGCTTCCCCACTCCGGCCACTTCGCTTTGCGCGACCGTCGCTGAAGGTACTCGAAGGCATTCGTCGCTAGCAGTTCAATGTGAAAAGAGGTGTTTTTCGCCTTGAAGGTGTAGTAAGGCGTGATGGCTAGAGTCTTGTCTCCACGCTTTTGCCAACCGGGGCGGGTAAATTTGCGGATGAGGTAACGAGTGTGTCCTACGCGGGCACGCTGCGGCTCCGCATCCGGGGGAACTTGTACGTGGAGCCATGCGTCGAGGATCTCGTCCCGAGCCAGGTCCTCATCGGATAAGGCACCCAGATTCAGTCGCGCGCGAACCTTGTATCTATGCAGTCCAAACTTCCGCCGGGTTGTATCTACGTCGAGCGAAGCTTGGGCTGGGGCAGAGTAATGCGCTGCACTCTGCCTCCCAAGCAGCACTAGGTCAACAGCCTCGGCTTCACCGTGGCGGGTGACCAAAGTGGCTTGCAGGTCGACAGTGCCGCGTCTAACTGTCAGCCGATGGACGTAGACAGCGTTATAGGGCTTGAGCGGTTTGTTTATCGCCAACGACACCAGACCATGCTGGTTGACGTACGGTTCAACCGTGTTCTCATGAACGAAAGCTTTGCGCAGGGGCCCCACCTCGGTCTCAGTGAAGCGCCCGAAGGTCGCCCACGCTACCATGGCCGTGTCTCCGGCCAGCGTACCGTCCGTAACTTTTGACCGTAGGTCGGCGAACCGCCAGCCGTCCGTCCCTGCTATGTTGGACGACGGCCTGTCCTCGTGAATGTTGGTGCTGAACTTAGGCAGATCACTGGCTGCGGCTTCGAATTGGACGAAGAGTCCCAGAATCCCCCCGTCCGCCCTCAGCGCGGGGACAGCCGCCACCGCAGTTTCGATGGCGGCCGCCAGATCTATCCCCACGTTATAGCTTCGCGCGGCGCGTCCCTGTGAATTGGAAGATTCCTGGACTTCCGCTAGCTTCATCCACGTGCCGTCGGCGTCCCGGCACCACAGCGAGGTAGGCCGAAGGAGTGCAGACACGCTGAACCTTGCCCTCAGAAGGGTGTCCTGCTGTTCAAGCTGCATGGTATGGAAGTCCTCGCGCGCCGCTCCCCCGCGCCTGCCGGTTATCAGGCGGACGGCCGAAAAGGCGCCTCTAAGGCTGCCGGAAGGTGATGTCATGGCGGTTCGCTTTCGAAAGTACTTGCGACGGGGAAGTATGCGTCCAGAAAGCTGAGGGTGAGTGCGTCCACCTTTCGAGTATCGATTCCGGTGCTGTCCACCTCGTTGAGGCAGAACATGTCCGCATCCTTGCGCCGCAGCAACCGCAAGAGCTTTGCCTGGGCCGACGGATCGTTGATGTCACAGTAGCGGTAAGACAGCTTCCCCGGAACTGCCGCACCTATGGCGAAACCGAAGTAGTGGGCCAACGATGATGCAACGGAAAGGTCGGCTGGATCCCTGAACTTGCTCTGCTGCGTCCGCAACAGCTCCTGCGGATATTCCTGTTCTAGTCGCCACAAGGTGCTGATTCTCTCTGGATGGGCGACATGCTGGAACTTGTGCTCCACAGTTTGCTCGAAGGCCCTCTCCAACAGTGCGCGGTTGTTTTTGGCCGCGCTGTCCACCGGGAGGTCTTCTGCCGAACGCGGTGAGAAATCTATGGTTTGATCGGACAGGAAAAACTTGGTCAGCCCGTTGCCGTGGAAAAACAGTTCCGGTCTTACCGGTCGGCCGAAAAACACGTCGTCATTCATGTATAGGAAGTGTTCGTTAAGTCCGTTTATGTGATGCAATTGGGACTCGATGGCGTGCGAATTGAAGGTTGGCAATGCTGTGGCATCGGAGAAGATGTCCCGATGGTCCACAACGGTGATCCGGCTGTTAGAAGTACTGAGCCACTGCGGCGTCTGTCCCGCCGTGACCAAGTAGACGTGATTGATCCACGGCGCGAAGTAATCCAGTGACCTGAGCGAATAGCGCAATTCGTCACGCGAGGCATAGCGGGCTATGTTAGCTGCTGTTTTGTTGCGCCGCGTGGAATCGTGGCTCGTCTCCGCCTGCGCTTTGCTCTGCCGCCACTGCGGGTCGTTACCGTCCACCCAGGTGTAGACCACGTCGATCGGGAAGTTGACAGAGGTCATCATCTCCATCTCCGGTCGCCCAGCCTCGCGCGGCACCAGTGTCACCCCGGCATGCGGCCCGCTCAGGCACCTGCTGGCGTGCCCCACTGCTTCGAAGATGACTGACGGCGCAGGCGGCCAATCGGCAGTCACGCGCCGAGTTTCGCCGTTGGACTGAAAGAAGAAGGGGCGGGTGCCGACCGCAGCGGCGATCGCTTGAGCGGCCGATGTCCACTGTTCTGCGGGGACATCCACCACGGTTGGGATCCCGCCTTCGGTGCGCAGCACCCTGTGCGCCGCCTGCACCGTTGCAAGAGCGTCGAGAATGACGGCGGACACCTCCTCCGCTCCGCGACGTGCAGAAAACTGGTTCACGCTTCGTGGACCCGCATTGGACATGACCGGAGACCGGGTCGTGGAGGAGCGAACTGGAGCGGTTAGCGTCTGAAGCATGTCCCTCGGGGAAGCGCCTCCGCTGAACGCACGGAAAGCTGCACGGATGATGCTCTGCGGAACAACCGCTGCTACACGGCCCTTGAGTCCGACGCGCATGGGCTCCTCTCCCGCAGCGTTCCCGCTGCTCCACGGCCATTGGTACCGCCACGGTTAGGCGCCACAACTGGATTAGCTTAGCAACGCTCCCTGTGGATTATCGGGACTTCGCGGTTCGCGGGGAATCAACCCCGTGTCTTTGATAGCAGCAGGGCCCTGTGGCCCTGCTGGGATGAGTGAGTCTAAGCATTCACCTTTAACAGGAACCAAGGACCTTTGAACGAGCCTACCCGGGGTGGCAGTCGATGCTGCCACCGCCATCTTCAACCTGCCCGATTTTCGGGTCATCGATACAGGTCCTGCTCCTCGGCCAGCGGCATCACGGTGGAATCCGAACTGTGGCCCGGCTGTCCGGACTGCGGCACCGTCTCAACCAGACGGAAGGCCAGGCGTCTGCCGCGGCTGCGGGATATTCCGGTCGCAGGCCCGGTGCAGGTGTTCTGGAACAAGTACCGGTGGCTCTGCGATGAGCCGGACTGCAAACGCAAGTCGTTCAGCCAGGCCACAGACCCGGTTCCGCGTTGCCCCGTTACCTTTTTCGTAGCCCGTTCCTCGGAGAGGATATGGGTGTGCTGGCCTGATGGCCCCGGCATGATTCCTGCCCCCAGTCGACCATGATCCGGGGGGGTGATGTCACCGGGGCCAGAAGGTGCCGGAGATATCGCTGATAGGGGCCGGGCAGTTAGTATTCGAGGCCGTTTGTAACGTGGATGCCGAGCTCTGACACCGCAACCAAGCAGCACCTGTGGCCCTGTTACTACTGCTGGAAGGAAACGCGTGATCAAGAACCATGCCGAGGTCGATGTCTTCCTCGGAGTCGATGTCGGCAAGGGCGAACACCATGCCGTGGCCCTGGACCGGGACGGCAAGAAGATTTACGACAAGGCGCTGCCGAACGACGAAGCCAAAATGAAGGCCGTCATCGAGAAGCTGGCCACGCACGGATCCATCCTGTTCGTCGTGGATCAACCGGCCACCATCGGCGCGTTGCCCATCGCGGTCGCCCAGGCCACCGGCGTAACCGTCGGTTATCTGCCGGGCCTTGCCATGCGCCGTATCGCCGACCTTCACCCCGGTGAAGCGAAGACCGATGCCCGGCCCGCGGCCATCATCGCCGAAGCAGCCCGCACCATGCCCCACACACTGCGCTCCATCCAGATAGCTGATGAGCAGGTAGCCGAGTTATCCATGCTCTGCGGATTCGATGACGATCTGGCCAAACAAATCACCGCAACCAGTAACCGGCTGCGCGGCCTGCTGACCCAGATCCACCCCGCCCTCGAACGCGTGCTCGGACCCCGCCTGGACCATCCGGCAGTACTGGACCTGCTCCGCACGTGGCCGACCCCCTCAGCATTGGCTGCAGCCGGACGCAAACGGGTCACGGCACGGATGAAACGGCTCGCCCCGCGCATGTATGCGCGCGCCTCGCGGAGGAAATCTTCGACGCCCTCGGCCAACAGACCGTGACCGTGGTCGGCACCAACGCCGCAGCCGTCGTGCTGCCGCAGCTGGCCGGCATGCTCGCGGACCTGCGCGCTTCCCGCGACGCCATCCACGTCCAGGTCGAGGCCCTCGTGGAGGACCACCCTCTTCACTCGGTCCTGAGCTCTATCCCGGCGGTCGGGATCAGGACCGAAGCACGAATACTCACCGAGGTCGTCGGTAAGGAATTCGCCACCGCCGGGCATCTGGCCTCCTACGCCGGCCTGTCCCCGGTGACATGGCGCTCAGGCTCCTCAATCCGCGGCGACCACTCCTCACGAAGAGGAAACAAGGTCCTCAAACGCGCACTGTTCCTCTCCGCATTCGCCGCGCTGAAAGACCCGCTCTCCCGGGCCTACTACGACCGCAAACGCGTCCAGGGCAAAAAGCACAACCAAGCCCTCATCGCTCTCGCCCGCAGACGCTGTGACGTCATCTTCGCCATGCTCCGCGACGGAACAATCTATGAAGCGAAAACACCCGCTGCTGCTTGACGAAAACCATAGGGGCACCCCCCGGCTGAAGGAGTCGCTGGTTTCCGCGCTCATCGATTCCCGCCGAGCTGTGTTCGAGGCAGCCCGCGCCTTCGGGGTGTCGTGGTGGCTGGTTCGGGAAGGGATCAACTTCCCCTGCGACCAAAATTGCCGGATGTGAACGCGCTCAGACCTAACTACCTAGGCATCGACCAACACCCGTTTCGGTCCGAGCGCTATCTTCAGGGATCCGAATCAAAGACCTGGGCCAGGTACGAGCCGTCGGTGACCACGATCGTGGACCTAGACACCGGACAAGTTCTGGGCGTGGTCGACGACCGGATCACCAGGGCGTTGGTGAATGGTGATGGCTCGGCGTCTGGAGGGGAGATTGGGCGTGCAAGTGGTGGCCATCCGCTTGCTGGCGGCGTTCCCCAAAACGCTGCGGTGTGGCTGCCCCGCACGGCTGGCTGCGTGGACCACTTCCATCTGGTGACGCTCGGGAAGAAAATGCCCACCCAGGTAAGGCAACGCCCGGCGCAGGGAACGAAGGGCAGGCGCGGCCGGGCCAAGGATCAGGTCTCGGCCAACCGCATGCTGTTGCTAAAGGCGGACCAGAAGCTCTCCAACCGGACCCGGAACCGGTTGCAGATCGTGTTCGGCGTCAACGATCCCACCGGCAAACTGCAGGCCGCGTAGGAAGTCAAAGAACAACTGCGCCTCCTGTTAAGGACCGGTTCCCTCGCCGATGCCGCCAAAGACCATCTGGGGCGGATGGTCGAGCGGGACAACGGGAAGCCAACCGACTCTGCTACACAATATGCCGGTGGTGGAAGAGTTCGAAGTGCTAATCGTCACCGGCGCGACGACGCCCAACGTTGAATCACCCAACGTCAGCGTAAAAGCCAGAAAACGCGTTGGCAACGGCTACCGGAATGCAGTTAATTACCGATCGCATATCCGATTGACCAGCGCAGCCTGGACGCCAGCATAAACACTCAAACACAGCAGATCGTCCTCCACGAACCGCGAAGACCCGGTAACGCGGCAGTCATCGCCGCCGCGGCCCGCACCATGCCTCACACGTTGAGCTCGATTGCGGCCTCGAATGAGCAGGCGACAGAACTTTCGATGCTCTACGGCTCCGATGATGGTCCGGGCGGCCCGGCAACCTCAGCTTCCAACCGAATTCGGTGGCGTGATCACCTAGATCCCCCCGGGTTGAAGCGGGCCGTCGGCCCCGCATCTGGATCGCCCGACCATGGCGGTACTGCGGTTCGAATGCTCGACATGACATGCCCTGCCATGCGCGGGGCGACTGCAGAACTCCTCGCCCTGCACAAAACCAGAAGGATATGTCCTGCCCCTTAAAGCAATTGATCAACGGCCCGAGCAGCAGCGTGACCATCATCGCGCGGAGCAAATCGCGCGGCGAAATCTTGAATCATCTTCTTTTGACTGACAGAGAGCTCTTTAAGTTCCTCAATGGCATCGAACAAATCGCCTTCCGTTCTTACGATAGGACCAGGCAGCTCAGAATCGTAATCTAGATAAAACCCGCGCAAGTTATCGCGGTAATTTTCCAAATCGTAGGCGAAAAACGCCATTGGCCGGCCAAGGATCGAATAATCAAAAAACGACGAGGAGTAATCGGTCACCAGCATGTCGCTGGCCAAAAACAGTTGCTGAATATCCGGATACGCCGACACGTCCATGACAGATCCACGAGCTTCTTCAGGAATAGAAAGCTTGCTGCTCACAAGTACGTGCGTTCGAACCAGCAAGACAGTGTCTTT
>NZ_JBNHHB010000117.1:0-16180 GCF_059091905.1 Arthrobacter sp. Dra40 | reverse complement strand
CGCACTTCGCACCGAACGCCCTGCAGGATGCCGTGGCCGTCTACCGCCGCGAGTTCCAGCCCTCGGAGCAGCTGGCCGAACCGTACGTGATCGCCGGTGTGAACGCCATCGCAGCGGACACCAACGAGGAGGCGCAGGAGCAGTTCCGGGTTGTCCGGCGCAGCCGTGTCTCGCTGCTGTTCGGCCGCGACCGGACATTCACCGACGAGGAAGCCGACCTCATCCTTGACTCGCCGCAAGGCCAGCACGTGGAACAGATGGTCAGGTATTCGGCCGTCGGCACACCCGAAGCCGTGGCCGAGTACCTGGAAGGCTTCGCCAAGCACGCCGACGCCGATGAGCTGATCGTGGCGTTCCAGGCGCCGACGGTGGCCCAGCGGCTGTGCTCGCTGGAGCTGACAGCCCAAGCCGCAGGGCTGGCCGCCTGACCTCCGCTGAGCCGTTTGCCGGTCGCCTAAGCTCCGCCACAAAGCCGGCTGCCAGAGCTCCGCAGCCAATGGTCCGAGGCTGACTGGCCGCGCTGAAGCAGGAGCCAGTCAGGTGCAGCGTTTTGGTACTGCGTAATCAATGCAATAAAGCACGACGTTGCCGGGGGGCTGCCGGTACAGTGGTGCCAGAGTCGGGTCCGCAGTTTTCGCAGGGAGATACCCCCGAGAAGGAGCAATCATGAGTTCAGCAGCCGTCGTGCGCCAGGGTGTTTTGGCCGATGCCCTCGTTCCCAGCACAGCACTGGTCAACACCGCACTGGTCGTCGGCGGCGCCGGCCTGACCGCTGTGATGGCGCAACTGGCCGTGCCGCTGTGGCCGGTCCCCATCACCGGGCAGACCCTGGCCGTGCTGCTGGTCGGCAGCACCTTGGGTCCGGTCCGTGGCATGCTGTCCATGGCACTGTACTGGGTGGCCGGTGTGGCAGGCATGCCGGTCTTCTCGGACGCGTCCTCCGGTCTCGCTGCTGCCGTTGGCCCCACCGGCGGCTACCTGGTAGGTTTCATCGCCGCCGCGGGCCTGACCGGGTGGCTGGCCAAGCGCAACTGGGACAAGAAGTTCCTGGGCGCCACTGTTTCGTTCTTCGCCGGCACCGTGATCACCTTCGTCTTCGGCATGATCTGGCTGTCCATCTCGCTGGGCGCCGACTTGCAGCAGACGCTCGAGTGGGGCCTGTACCCCTTCATCATGGGCGGCATCGTCAAGTCCCTGATCGCCGCAGCCGCCATGCCGGCGGCGTGGAAGCTGGCCGCCCGCCTGCCCAAGGATTCCTCCCGCGCCTAGCGGGTGGGCGCAGAGGATCCTCCGCCGAACTGTAATCCGGAAACGGCCACTTGGCGATGAGCCTGGCACTGCGGGCCTGAAGGCGGCACGCCCCGCCATTGCAGGCGCTGACAACTGAAGACGACGACGCCGGTGCCCGCGGGGATTTGTTCCTCGCCGAGGTGCCGGCGTCGTTGCGGGTTGGGGTTTCCGTCTTCTGTCCGGCAGATCGTATACGTTGGGATCGTGACGCAGCAGGGGATCAGGGACTTCGTGGGACGGCTGGGGGAGTTCGAGACCGGGCCGTCGAGTCGCAACTTCTTCTCCACGGAGTTGCCAGAGAACGCGGCCCGCAGGCATAACCTCACCCGCTACTTTGAGCAAATGCTGGAACGCCGGCCCACTGTCCTGCTGGTGGGGGAGGCCCCGGGCTACCGCGGCATGACCGTTACCGGCGTCCCGTTTACCAACAAGGCGCTGATCTCCGGCCACGGCCCCTTCGGCATGTTCGGCCCGGACAACGGATACGCTATGCCCCCGGAGGTGCTGACCGTGCCGGCCGAGCCCACCGCCACGGTGATGTGGAACGTGCTGGCCGACCTGGACTTCCTGCCGCTGCTCTGGAGCGCCTATCCGTTTCATCCGCACCAGCCCGGGCGTCCGCGGTCCAACCGCACACCGTCGGCGCCGGAGATCGCGGCCGGTACGCTTTTCTGGCAGGACCTGGCCCGGCTGTTCGGCATCGACTCCGTCGTCGCAGTGGGGAACATCGGGCACCGAAGCGTAACCGCCAGCGGGCTGCAAATGCCCAAGATCCGTCACCCTGCCCACGGCGGCAAGGAACTTTTCCGGCAAGGCCTTAAGGACCTGCTGGATGCCGGCGTCATTTGGAGGAACCAATGACCTTGCGTTGTTGCGGCCCCGGAGGCGCGGAATGACCAGTCCCCAGCTTCCAGCCTGGCCGCCGTCCCACCCCGCGTTCCGCCGCTCGGAAGTTTCAACCGTTTTGGGTAGCGGCGATGACCTGTGGGAACGGGCCACCAGGGAGGTGCTGCGCTGGAAAGTGAAAACCGCGAGCGGATTCACGGTGGACTCAACGGGACCGGTGCGCGAAGGCGCCCGGATCCTCATCACGGCCAGCCTGCTCGGTGTGAGAATCGTCGAGCCGGTCGAAGTCGTGGCAGTTGTCGAAACCGCCGGCCGGGTTGGATTCGCCTACCGCACCCGGCCGGGCCATCCCGTCAAGGGTGAGGAAGCGTTCATCGTGCACCGCGACGGCGAGGACGTGCAGTTCACGGTGCGCTCGCTGACCCGAGCAGCGCCGCAACAGCCGTGGCGGACTCTCTACCCGCTGCTTCTGATGGCGCAGGGCATTGCCCGCAGGCGGTACCTGCGTGCGCTGCGATAGATAAAGCGGTCGCCCTGGGTTGCACCAAAAACGACCGTACCGATCCGGCCCCCGGACATTCCGGAGGGGGCCGGATCGGTGCGGTCGATGGATGGTGGACTGCGTCGCGGGGGGCTAGACGGCTTCGAGCACGCTGACGTAGTTGGCGATGGCCAGACCGCCCATGTTGTGCACGGCGGCGCGGCTGGCACCGGGCAGTTGCATGTCCCCTGCGGTGCCGGACAGTTGCATGGCCGTCACCACATGTTGCGAGACACCGGTGGCGCCGACGGGGTGGCCTTTGGCCTTCAGCCCGCCGGACAGGTTCACCGGCAGTTTGCCGCCGCGGTACACCATGCCCTCCTCGATGGCCCGGCGGCCCTCGCCGGCAGCGGTGAGTCCCATGACCTCGTACATGATCAGCTCGGCGATGGTGAAGCAGTCGTGTACCTCCGCCAAGTCCAGGTCCTCCAATGAAACTCCGGCCATCGCGAGGGCGCGCTGCCAGGCGGCGCGGCTGCCCGCGAAGGCGGTGGGGTCGCGCTTTTCGGCCGGCATGAAGTCATTCGCGTGGCCGAACCCGGCCAGCCGAACCGCAGCAGCAGCGGCACCGGAACGCGGCGCTTCCGTACTGAGCACTACCGCCGCGGCGCCGTCCGAGACCGGCGAGCAGTCGGTGCGGCGCAGCGGCTCGGCAACCACCGGGTTCTTGTCCGAGACAGTCCGGCAGAACTCCTCGCCCAGGTCTTTGCGCAGTTGCGCGTAGGGATTGGCCACGCCGTTGCGGTGGTTCTTCGCCGCGATTGAACCAAGCACGTCGCCTACTTCGCCGTAGCGCTTCACATAGTGCCTTGCGGTTTCGGCGAACAGGCCGGCAAATCCGGTGGAGCTTGGCTTGCCGGCGGCTTCGTAGTCAGCGCCCAGCAGGGCTGCACCCACGACGTCCGCACCGGCGTGCGTCATTTTCTCCGCGCCGATCACCAGCACGTTGCGCGCGGTGCCGGCCAACAGCGACTTGGCGCCCTGCTGCACGGCGGCCGAGCCGGACGCGCAGGCGTTTTCCACCCGCGTGGCCGGCACGTTCGCCAGGTCATCGGAGACCTGCAGCGCCAATGAGGAGGCGAAGCCCAGCGGCACCATGCCGGAGTTGAACTGGCCCAGGTAGATCTCGTCGATCTCTCCCGGCTCCAGGCCCGCGTTGGCGATGGCGTCCCGGGCCACCGTGACGATCAGCGACTCCAGCGTTTCGTCGGCCAACTTCCCGAAGGGCGTGTGCCCCCAGCCGGCGAGCAGGATGTCCTTCCCGAACTGATCCTTCAGGCTCATCGGTGCGTTCCTTCCAAGGCTGTCTCCCGTGTTGCGTCGGTCGAGGCTGTCGCTGCCCCGGCGGATCCGTCCAGCCCGGCCCCGGCCATCCCATCCAGCCCGGGCGCCACGGCGAAGTCCGGCTCGGTCTTCTCCCGAATCTCGGCCACGGTGACCCCCGGCGCGAGGCGGACCAGTTGCAGCGAGGGGGCACCGCCGTCGTCGTTGATATCGAAGACGGCGAGGTCCGTAATGATCCGGTCCACCACCCTCACCCCGGTCAGCGGCAGCGTGCATTCGTTGACGATCTTGGGGGTGCCGTCCTTGGCCACGTGCTCGGTCAGCACCACCACGTGCGGGGTGCCGGCCACCAGGTCCATCGCGCCGCCCATGCCCTTGACCATCTTGCCCGGGATGGTCCAGTTGGCCAGGTCGCCGGTGGCGGAGACCTGCATGGCACCCAGCACCGCGATCTTCACGTGGCCGCCGCGGATCATTCCGAAACTGGTGGCCGAGTCGAAGATGGAACCGCCCGGCAGCACCGTCACGGTCTGTTTGCCGGCGTTGATCAGGTCCGCGTCCTCATCGCCCTCGTATGGAAACGGGCCCATGCCCAGCAACCCGTTTTCGCTCTGCAGCACCACCCGCACGCCGTCGGGCAGGTTGTTGGCCACCAGCGTGGGAATGCCGATGCCGAGGTTGACGTAGTCGCCGTCGTTCAGTTCTGCAGCGGCGATGGCCGCCATCTCGTCTCGTGTCCAGGCCATGGTTCTCTCCTTCAGGGGGTTGTCTTCAGGCGCCGACGACGGCGGGGCGGGGGCGGACGGTGCGCTGTTCGATGTCCTTGACGCGGTCGGACGCCTGCACGAGGCGCTGGACGTACACGCCCGGGGTGACGATGTGGTTGGGGTCCAGCTGGCCCGGCTCCACGATCACCTCTGCCTCCGCGATGGTGACGCGGCCGGCGGTGGCCACGACCGGGTTGAAATTCCGCGCGGTGTGGCGGTAGATCAGGTTGCCGTCCGTGTCGGCTGTGTGCGCGTGAACGAGAGCAAGGTCGGCCACAATCCCGCGCTCCTGCACGTAGAGCTCGCTGTCGAACTCCTCGTGCGGTTTGCCCTCGGCGATGACAGTGCCCACGCCGGTCTTGGTGTAGAAGGCGGCAATGCCGGCACCTCCGGCGCGCAGGCGCTCGGCGAGTGTGCCTTGGGGGTTGAATTCAACCTCGAGCGTGCCGGCCAGGAACTGCTGGGCGAAGAGCTTGTTTTCGCCCACGTAGGAGGCCAGCACCTTCCGGACCTGCCCGGCTTCGATCAGCACGCCCAGGCCTTTGCCGTCCACGCCCATGTTGTTGGACACCACCGTGAGGTCCTTGACGCCCGAATCGCGGACGGCGTCGATCAGGTCCGCGGGGATCCCCGAGAGCCCGAAACCTCCCACCGCGATCGTCATGCCGTCATGCAGCACGCCGGCCAGTGCGGCGGCGGGTCCTGCCGTCAGTTTGGACATCTGCTTCCTCCTCATTGAGTGCCGTCCGCAGGCCGCAGGTGCTTGCCTGCTCGGCGGAGTGTCCATGTAGTGGACACGTATTATCCGGAACACTAACGGGCAGCTGCTCCAACCGTCAATGGCACCCCATCTGGCCTGTTCAGAGTATGGACAGCACCCGATATGCTGTCCATAATGTGGATAAACTGCTGCCGGCAGCGCCGTGGCTGGGTCCACTCCGTCGCGTAAAGGAGGACGAGATGCCGGAGAAGCAGGTACAGGGGGCCCAGGTGGTCGGCCGGGTGGCCCGGCTGCTGCGGATTGTCGGCCGGGCGCCGGAGAGCGGAGCGGCACTCGGCGACATTGTTCAGGCGTCGGGCCTGACGCGGCCCACTGTCTACCGGCTGCTGAACTCGTTGGCCGCCGAGGGCCTGCTGGACCAGCAGGCCGGGACCGGAACCTGGCATCTGGGCCCGGAGCTTTACGTGCTGGGGTCGGTGGCGGCCAGCCGCTTCGCGATCGAGGACCTGGCCCGGCCGTGCCTGCAGCGGCTGGCGGACGAGACCGGCGAGAGCGCGTTCCTCTCCATCCGGAGGGGCGACGAGACGGTCTGCCTGGTCCGGGAGGAGGGCAGCTTCCCGGTGCGCTCCTTCGTGCTGCACGAGGGGGTTCGTTTCCCGTTGGGCATCGCCTCGGCGGGGCTGGCCATCATGGCCTTTTTGGAGCCGGCGGAAATTGACCGGTTGCTTGACGACGGCGGTGCCCGGGTGGAGCGCTTCGGCCCGGCCCATGCGCCGGAGAAGATCCGAGCCAACCTCGCCGAGACCCGGGAGCGCGGCTACACCGTCAATCCCGGGCTGATCCTGGAAGGCAGCTGGGGGATGGGTGCCGCAGTCTTCGACCGGCAGGGCCAACCAGCCTGGGCGCTGTCACTGACCGGCATCGAGCAGCGCTTCCGCCCGGACCGGCAGGAATTTTTGGGCAAGCTGCTGCTGGAAGAAGCCCACAGACTCACGCAGCAACTGCGCGAGCAGCCCCAGTCACGCCGGTAGGCTCAAGGCACCCGGCCCCTCCCGCCGGCACCGAGGCACGCTAGGAGTATCCATGGCCGGACACCGCCCGCTGCGCACCGCTCGCCGAGGCGGCGCTACGCCGCGGCCTGCATGTGGTGGTGGACAAGCCGTTTGTCCCGGTGTCAGCCCAAGGCGAGGCCTTGATCGAAAAGGCGCGGCAGGCCGGCGTCGTGCTTTCGGTGTACCAGAACCGCCGCTGGGATGCGGATTTCCTGACCCTGCAGAAGCTGATCGAGGCCGGCGAGCTGGGGCGGGTGCACACCTTCGAATCACGTTTCGAACGCTGGAAGCCCGAGGGGCTGCGGGCATGGAAAGCGACGGCGGAAGCCTCCGGGGGCGGTGGCATCCTCTTCGATCTCGGCGTGCACCTGATCGACCAAGCGCTCACGCTCTTCGGCCCGGCCGCCACGGTGTACGGGGAGACGGCGCGCCACTCTTCCGCCGCTGGCTCCGCCGACGAGGACGCGTTTGTCTCGCTGCTGCATGCATCGGGAGTGCGCTCGCGGCTATCGATGAACCTGATTTCCGCGCTGCCGGCGCCGCGGTTCCACGTGCTCGGTTCCGCTGCGGCCTTCACCTCCTGGGGGATGGACAGCCAGGAGGCGGCGCTGGCCGCCGGCGCGGTGCCGGGTGGGGACGGTTATGGTCTGGAGCCCGAAGATCGCTGGGGCGTCGTGGGTACGCCGGGCAACACGCGCAAAGTGCCGTCCGAGCGCGGCGCCTACCCCGAGTTTTACCGGCAGCTTGCCGCGGCGATCAACGACGGCGCGCCCGTTCCGGTTACGCCGGCGGACGCCCTTGACGCTATCCGCATCATCGAGGTCATCCACCGGCAAAACGGGGCCTGAGGGCGGCAACAAGCCTCTGAACCCTGCCCAGCCGGTGGCGCCAGGCAACAAGGCAGCCCGGATGCAGTATCCGTGCCGGCACAGAATCTCCCGTCAGTCGCCGTTCAGGCCCGTGTACCGTGCCGGCGCGGCATGCGGAATGTGCCAGCCGTAGTGCAGGGAGACGATGCGGAGCCCGAAGACCACGGCGGCCACGACGACGGCGGCCGCCGTTCCGTAGATGCCGGCGTACCACAGGACCACAACCAGCGCGGAACCCAGCACGGCCGGCACAGCGTACAAATCGTCAGGGCTGAAAAGTTGCGGTACCCGGTTCGCGACGACGTCGCGCAGCATCCCGCCGCCTACTGCCGTGGTCAGGCCCAGCAGCGCCGACGCAACAGGGTTCATGCCCATGCTCAGGGCCTTGACCGTTCCGGTGATGCAGAACAGGGCGAGCCCGCCGGCGTCGAAGATCAGCAGCGGGCGTTGGAACCGTTCCACGCTGCGAAACAGGAAGAAGACCACGACGGCGGCCACGACAGGGGGGACGAAGTACAGCGGATTATTGAAAGCGCTGGGGACGGTGCCCAGGATCAAATCACGAATGACTCCGCCGCCCAAACCTGCCAGCGAACCAAGGAACACGGAGCCGATAATGTCGAACCTCCGGCGGGCCGCCAACAGGCACCCGGACATGGCAAAAAAGAAGGTGCCGAAAAGATCCAGTACCAAGCCAACGGTCATGCCTGCCATCCAATCATTGCTGCCCCTGTTCCTGTGCTTGCCCCCGCTGCGCCGCCAATCTGCTGACCGGCGGTGCCCCGGCCGATTCCCGTCTGCTGCATCAGCCTGCGAGGCCGTAACGGTGCTCGGGCCGCCCCGTGCTGCCGTAGCGCAAATGGATTTCGACGGCGCCGTCGTCCGCCAAAGCAGACAGGTACCGCTGGGCGGTGGCACGGGAGATGCCGACCGTCTGCGCCACTTCCGCCGCCGACCGCTGCAGCCCGGGTGACAGCGACTCCAGCACGGCGGCTTCGGTGGCTGACCGGGTCCGGGCCGCCACGGCCGCCTCGGCTGGATGCAGGGCATGCAGCGCGCGGTCCACCGTGTCCTGGTCTACCGCCGGCTGCTCAGCCAAGAGACGGCGGTAGCGCGCATAGGCACGCAGTTTTCTCGCCAACTGCTCCGACGTGAACGGCTTGATCAGGTAACCCAGCGCGCCGCGGCGCAGCGCTTTGCGGATGGACGCAGCGTCCGCTGCTGCGGTCAGCATGATTGTGTCCACGTCCACTTTCCGCAGCAGGTCCAGTCCCAAGGCATCGGGAAGATACACGTCCAGCAGCATCAGGTCAGGTGCCTGGCCGTGAGCCGAGCGCAGCGCCTGCTCGGCACTTCCGACCGGCGACAGCGCACTGAACCCGGGGACGGAATCAACGTATCCGGCATGCAGACGCCCCACGTGAAAATCGTCGTCGACAATCAGCACCTGCAGGTCAGTCATGGTTTCCTCCCGATGGCACAGGTTCGACGGTGCCCGGTAGCCTCGCGCAGAACACGGCGCCGGGACCGGAGGGGGTTCCAGGATCCGCCACCCAGACATCCCCGCCGCGGCGCCGGGCCAGCCGGCGGCTCAACGACAGCCCGAAGCCCTGGCCGTGGATGCCGGGCAGCTCGTTCGGGTCAGGCTCGGTCAGGGTCCCGCCGTGCGGCCGGTCCGGCCTTGCCCCGGTGGGCCCATGCGGCGATCCGGCGGCCGCGGTGGAAAAGCCCTCCGCGAAAATCCGCTCGAAGCCGTCCCCGCCGTCGACACCCGCGCTTTTATTGAGGAATCCAGCCAGCCCGTCCCCGGAATCTGCCACCACCAGATGCAGCGTTCCGCCGTCTTCCGTCAACTCGTCCATGACCTCTACTTCCACCCAACGGTCCGGGTTGCTCCCGAGCACGGCCGCCCGGACGGCGTTGTCCACCAGGTTTCCGATCACCGTGGTGACATCCTGCGGGTCGGTGACCCGGCCCCGCACCAGCGTCTCAGGACCCACCCGGAGCACCACGCCGCGCTCGGCTGCCTCCATGCTCTTGGCTCCGATGAAAGCCTGCAGGTAGGCGTCCTGCAGCAGGTCGGCCTGTTCGGCCGGGTAGTTCAGCGGCCCGGTCTGCATGATCGACGTGAGGTATTCATGGGCGCGGTCCGGGTGCCCGGTGGCGAGCAGGCCGGAAATCGTGTGCAGCCGGTTCGCAAATTCGTGACGCTGAGCCCGCAGCGCGGTGCTCAGCGCGCCGACGGCGTCCAGCTGGCGGGTCAGCGACTGGACGGCTGTGCGGTCACGCAGCATGATCACCCAGCCAAGTTCGGGAGCACGCGGAACGACGACGTCGGTGCCCGTCCCGGGGCGATAGCCGCGCCTTCCCGGGGTACGGCTGGCCTGGACCTCCCGGGCGGAAAGGATCAGCACGCGGGAACCAACCACCAGCTCCACCGTGGGTGACTGGGGATCGGCGGCGTCCAGCAGCCGGGCCAAGGTGTCGGGCAAACCGGCGCCCACACGTTCGACGTCCGGGATTCCGTCGAGGGGACGGCCCACCAGGCCGGCATCGATGGCGAGGCCCAGCAGCCGCTTGGCCTCGCGGTTGAAGACGGTGATCCTGCGGTCTGCGGAAACACCAATAACGCCCTCGTCGACGCCGCGCAGCACCGCCTCCTGGTCCTGCGTCAGCGCGGCAATCTCCTCGGGTTCCAGCCCGAGCGTGAGCCGCTTCAACCGGCGGCCCAGCAGCAGCGAGGCGACCGAGCCCAGCACCAGGGCTCCGGCCGTGGTTGCGGCTATGGGCAGCATGTTGCCGGCCAAAGACTGCAGGACGTCCTGGCTGGAGAACCCCACGCTGACCTCGCCTACCACGGCCCGTGAATCGGGTGCGTACACCGGGACCTTGGCCCGGGCAGAGTGGCCCAGCGTGCCTTGTTCCTGCACAGTGACCTCGCGGCCGGCCAGTGCCTCGGACGGGTCGGTGCTGACCATGCGGCCCAGCACGGCCGGATTGGGGTGCGCCAGCCGCAGGCCGGTGTCATCGGTGATCACCACGAACAGGGCATCGGTCCGCAGCCGGACGTCCTCGGCCAGTGCTTGGAGCGGTCCGTTCGCCAGCGCCTTTGCGGAAAGCCGGTCAGGCCCGGCGTCGGCCAGTGCAGCGGTCTCCACGCGGACATCGCCGGCAGCCGCGACGGTCCGTGCCACCGCCAGGGCCTGGCGTTCGGCATCTTCGCCCAGCCGCTGGTAGGTCAGCCAGCCCAAAACGCCGGCGGAGAGCAGCAGCACCAAGGCCACAACTGCCAGCTGAAGGAACAGCATGCGGGCCGAGAACCCCATCCGGGGCCGGCGGCTGCCCCCGTTCTCCATGGTGCCTCCCGGGTACAGCCCTGAGTTTGAGCTAAATGAGCAAAACGTTCGCAATAAGCAGTATGCACCTGAAGTGGGCTAAACCGCCATCCGTGATCCGGACCACCCTAAAGTCTGTAGGGCCGGTCACACCGGCTGCGTTAAACAAAGGAGTTGCTGTGCTGGTTTTTCTCGGCTTCGCGATGATCGCGGTCTTCATGGCGCTGATCATGACCAAAAAACTGACGCCCGTCCTGGCCCTGATCATTGTGCCGACTGTTTTCGGCCTGTTTGCCGGAGCCGGCCTGGGCCTGGGCGACATGATCCTCGAGTCGATGAAGTCGTTGACATCCACAGCGGCGCTGCTGATGTTCGCCATCATCTTCTTCGGCCTGATGATCGACGTCGGACTGTTCGACCCGCTGGTGCGTTTCATCCTGCGCACCTTGGGCAATGACCCGGCCAAGGTGGTGCTGGGCACCGCGGTGCTGGCCGCGGTCGTCTCGCTGGACGGCGACGGTTCCACCACCTTCATTCTGACGACGGCGGCCATGCTGCCGATCTACCTGCGGCTGGGCATGAGCCCGGTGGTGCTCACCTGTGTGGCCGGCCTGGCCAACGGCACCATGAACATTGTTCCCTGGGGAGGCCCGACGGCACGCGCTGCCGCGGCCCTGGATGTCTCCCCGACCGATGTCTTTGTCCCGATGATCCCGTCCCTGCTGGCAGGCATCCTTGTGGTGATGGTTTTCGCCTGGACGCTCGGTTTGAGCGAGCGCAAGCGGCTGGCGGGCGGCAACCCGAAGGCCGCCGCCAAGGGCAAGCCCGACCTGTGGGCGGAAGCTGCCCGGAATAACGACGGCGGTGCCGGCACCTCCGGCGGAAAGTCCGGCTTCGGCAGTGGCCGCGGTGGCCGCGGTGCCGGTTCCGGAAAGCCCGTCCCGGGCACCTCGCCGGCTGGCATTGCTCCGGCCGGTGGCTCCGTCGCCGTCTTGGAGGCTGCAGAGGAAACCGCCGGGGGCGGGGCCCTGACCGACTCGGCCCTGGACCCCAACCGGCCCACCCTGCGCCCGCACCTGTTCTGGTTCAACCTGGCCCTGACCGTGGCCGTCATGGTGATCCTGGTGCTGGACGTCGTTCCGCTGGCCTACGTCTTCATGGTGGGCGCCGCCATTGCCTTGGTGGTCAACTTCCCGAACGTCAAGGAACAGGCCAACCAACTGGTTGCGCACAGCAAGAGCATCGTCGCCGTCGTCTCCATGGTGATGGCAGCCGGCGTCCTGACCGGGGTGCTGAACGGCACCGGCATGGTCGACGCCATGGCAGCCTGGTTGGTGGACATCATTCCGGACTCGATGGGCCCGTTCATGGCCGTGATCACCGGCGTGCTCAGCATCCCCATGACCTTCTTCATGAGCAACGATGCCTTCTACTTCGGCGTGCTGCCGGTGTTGAGCGAAACCGCCGCCCACTTCGGCATCGCCCCGGCCGAGATGGCCCGTGCCTCGATCACCGGCCAGCCCGTACACATGCAGAGCCCGCTCGTCCCGGCCATCCTGCTGCTGGTCTCCTTGGCCAGCGTTGAGCTGGGCGACCACCACAAGAAGGTGCTCTGGCGGGCCACGGTCGTGTCCCTGGTGATGCTGGCGGTCGGTGTGCTGCTGGGCGCCATTCCCTGGGGCTGATCACTGCCTTCGACGGCGCATCCGGGCTGGCCCAACCAGCCCGGGTGCGCCGTCGTTTGTGTCGTCGCGGTCAACGCAGCAGCCAGGGGGCCGCGCTCAACCCGGTAGCAGCAAGGGCCCGCGTTCAACCCAGCAGCAGGGCGACCAGCAGGACGGCCGGCAGCGAGAGCAAAGAGCTCAGGAAAATGATGTCCCGGACCAGTGTGGACTGCATCCGGAACTGGCTGGTAAACAGGAAGACGTTCTGGGCGGTGGGCAAGGCAGCCATCACCACGACGCCCAGCAGCGGGACCCCGCCCAGATTGAACACGAAGTGCGCCACCGCCCACGCGATGGCCGGCATCAGGGCCAGCTTCACCACGGAGCCCAGGGCCACATCTGCCCGCAGCGCCCGCTGGGTCAACGGTTTCTGCCCGCGCAGGCTCATGCCGAACAGCATCAGCAGCAGCGGAATGGAGGCGTTGCCGAGCATTTCCACCGGCGTCCAGACCACCTCGGGCAGGTGCAGCCCGGCCACGGAGATGAGCGCGCCGACGGCGGTGGCGACGGTGACTGGATTGAGGATGGATTTCACCACGGTGCGCCACAGCGGGACAGCCGCGGCAGCGCCGCCGTCGTGATGCAAGGGCTTTCCCGCCGCCGCCTTCCGCTGGCACCAGGCGAAGACGGTCAGGTACACGGGCGCGATGATCAGCAGCTGCGCCAGCAGCACCGAGACCACCGGGTCCGCGCTGCCGACGGCGTAGAGGGCGATCGGCACGCCGATGTTCCCGGCGTTGACGTACGTGGCCGCCATGGCGCCGCCCGCCGTCTGTGCTGCCGGGCGGCGCAGCACAAAGCGGCTGAACAGCGCGTAGATTACGCCCGCGAGGGCGGCCGTGATCAACGCGATCGGTGTGTACACGCCGACCACCGACCCGAGGTCCGTGTTCGACAACAGCACCAGCATCAGCGCCGGATTGGTGATGTAGAAGATCACCGGCGTGAGACCGCGCTGCATGTCCGGCGCTTTCTGCGGCACGATGGCCGCGGCGGCAAAGCCCACGGCAACCATCACCAGCACGACGCCGAAGCCGAGCAGCACTCCTTCCACGGGACCTCCTGTAGTCACGGCAAAGTCCGGCCGACCGGAGAACGGTCGACCGGACGCAGAGTCAAACGGTAGAACAGGCACGTCCGCCCGCTCCGCGTGGGCGGAGCGGGCGGACGGGTGTCAGCGGACCAGGCAGGGGCGTTTGGGGTCGAATTCCCAGCCCGGCAGCAGGTACTGCATGGCGATGGCGTCGTCGCGGGCGCCGAGGCCGTGTTCCCGGTAGAGGGCGTTGGCTTCGGCCAGGCGGTCGCGGTCCAGTTCAACCCCGAGGCCGGGGGCCTGCGGTACTTTGATTTCGCCGTCGCGGATCAGCAGCGGTTCCTTGGTCAGGCCCTGGCCGTCCTGCCAGATCCAGTGGGTGTCCAGTGCGGTGATCTCGCCGGGAGCGGCCGCGCCGACCTGGGTGAACATGGCCAGCGAGATGTCGAAGTGGTTGTTCGAGTGCGAGCCCCAGGTCAGTCCGAACTCGTTGCACAGTTGGGCGACGCGGACGGAGCCGGCCATGGTCCAGAAGTGCGGGTCGGCCAGCGGGATGTCGACGGCGTTGGTGCGCACGGCGTGCGCCATTTCGCGCCAGTCGGTGGCGATCATGTTCGTGGCGGTCTGCAGGCCGGTGGCGCGGCGGAACTCGGCCATCACCTCGCGGCCGGAGAACTTGCCTTCGGCGCCGCAGGGGTCCTCGGCGTAGGCGACCACGCCCTGCATGCGTTCGCCCAGCCGGATGGCGTCCTGCAGCAGCCAGCCGCCGTTGGGATCCAGGGTGATCCGGGCGTCCGGGAAGCGTTCCTTGAGTGCGGTCACGGCGTCGACTTCCAGGTCGCCGGCCTGGACGCCGCCCTTGAGCTTGAAGTCCTGGAAGCCGTACCGGGCCTGCGCGGCTTCGGCCAGGCGGACCACGGCCTGCGGCGTCATGGCTTCTTCCCGGCGCACGCGCTCCCAGTCGTCCGCGCCGTCGGGTTCGCGCAGGTACGGCAGGGCGGTGGCGTCCGGGTTGCCGACGTAGAAGAGGTAGCCGAGCATCGGCACCGCTTCGCGCTGCTGGCCGTCGCCGAGCAGCTCTGCCACGGGTACGCCCAGGAACTGGCCGTGCAGGTCCAGCAGCGCCGACTCGATGGCGGTCACCGCGTGCACCGTGGTGCGTAGGTCGAAGGTCTGCAGCCCGCGGCCGCCGGCGTCGCGGTCGGCGAACGCGGCAGCGATTTCACGCAGCAGGCTGCGGAACCGTGCCACCGGACGGCCGGTGACCAGGGCCCCGGCGTCCTCGATGGTGGTGCGGATCTTTTCGCCGCCGGGGACCTCGCCCAGGCCGGTGCGGCCGTCGGAGTCGGTCACGATGACCACGTTGCGGGTGAAGAACGGGCCGTGCGCGCCGGAGAGGTTCAGCAGCATCGAGTCGTGCCCGGCGACCGGGACCACCTCGAGCCGGGCAATGGTGGGTTGGCTGCTCATGCGGTTACTCTCCTGCGCCTTCCATGGTGCCGTCGATGCGGCGGTTCAGCTGCCACGGGTTGTCCTGTTGCAGCGGTGCCGGCAGCAGGGCATCCGGGATGTTCTGGTAGGCCACCGGGCGCAGGAACCGCTCGATCGCCAGCGTGCCCACCGAGGTGGTGCGGGTATCGGAGGTGGCCGGGAAGGGTCCGCCGTGGACCATCGCGTGCCCGACCTCGACGCCGGTCGGCCAGCCGTTGGCCAGGATGCGGCCGGCCTTGCGCTCCAGGACCGGCAGCAGCGCGGCCACGGTGGCGTGGTCCTCCTCGCTCATGTGCAAGGTGGCGGTCAGCTGCCCTTCGAGCCGCTTGGCGGCGGTCACCAGGTCCTCGGTGGAGGTGTATCGCACCAGCAGCGAAGCGGCGCCGAAGATCTCCTGGTGCAGCACGTCATTGGTCAAAAAGGTGCGGACGTCGGTGCCGAAGACTGCCGGGGCGGGGGCGTTCTGCGTGCTGCCTTCCTGGCCGCGGGCCACGAGTTCCACGCCGTCCTGCCGGCCGAGGGTATCAACGCCGGTAATCCAGGAGTCAGCGATGCCGCGGGTCAGCATGGTCTGGCCGGCAGCCGGGGCCATGGCCCGTTCCACGGCGGCCGCGAAGGCGTCACCGGCGTCGCCGGCCGGGACGAAGGCCAGCCCGGGGGCGGTGCAGAGCTGACCGCTGGAACCGGTGACCGAGCCGACGTAGGCCGCGGCCAGGGCGTCCAGGTCGCCGGTGAGGGCGCCGTCGAAGAAGAACACGGGGTTGATGGAGCTCATCTCGGCGTAGACCGGGATCGGTTCGGGCCGGGCCGCGGCAGCGGCGACCAGGGCGGTGCCGCCGGAGCGCGAGCCGGTGAAACCGACGGCCTTGATGGCCGGATCGGCGACCAGCGCCTGGCCGATGCTGGCGCCGGGACCGTAGACCAGGGAGAACACGCCCGGATGCAGGCCGCAGGCGGCCACTGCCTCGGCGATGGCGTGCCCGACGATTTCGCTGGTGCCCGGGTGGGCGTTGTGGGCCTTGAACACCACCGGGCAGCCCGCTGCCAGCGCCGAGGCGGTGTCCCCGCCGGCAGTGGAGAAGGCCAGCGGGAAGTTGCTGGCCCCGAACACGGCAACCGGGCCAACCGGAACCTTGCGCTGGCGGATGTCGGCCCGGGGCATCGGCTGCCGGTCCGGCTGCGCCGGATCGATGCGGACACCGCGGTGGTCGCCCTGGCGGACAACCG
>NZ_JBNHHB010000116.1:0-16392 GCF_059091905.1 Arthrobacter sp. Dra40 | reverse complement strand
CATGGAGAAGTTCACCACCCATACCGGCATCGGCGTTCCCCTGCGGCAGTCCAACGTGGACACCGACCAGATCATCCCTGCGGTGTACCTCAAGCGCATCACCCGCACCGGCTTCGAAGATGCCCTGTTCGCCGGCTGGCGCAAGCATGAGGATTTCATCCTGAACCAGGAGCCGTTCAACCGCGGATCCGTCCTGGTTGCCGGCCCTGACTTCGGCACCGGTTCCTCGCGCGAACACGCTGTCTGGGCTCTGAAGGACTACGGGTTCCGCGTAGTGCTCTCGTCCAGGTTCGCCGATATCTTCCGCGGGAACTCCGGCAAGCAGGGCCTGCTGGCCGCCGAAGTGGCCCAGGACGACATCGAGCTGATCTGGAAGGAACTCGAGAACCATCCGGGCACCGAAATCACAGTTGACCTTGAGGCCAAGACGGTCATCTGTGGAACCATCACTGCTCCGTTCGAGATTGACGACTACACCCGCTGGCGGTTGCTCGAAGGACTGGACGATATCGGCCTGACGCTTCACCATGAGGCAGAAATCACCTCCTACGAAGCCACCCGGCCATCGTGGAAGCCGAAGACCCTCCCGGCAAAGCCCTGAAGGCAGCAGCTGCGCAATCGCCTGCGCCTTTGGCTCAGAACCTAGCTCAGCTCTCTAGAGAATTACATAAAGTGAGGGATCATTGCCTCGGACCGAAGAGCGAATCTCGAGGATAAGGCGGACGCTGTTCCGACTTGAAGAAGCTGTTCCCGTCCTCTCCTGGTCTTTGCTTGTCGTCGTCTTGGCCGGAATGAGCTGGGTGTTCCTAGTAGGCCCGCTCCAAGACCTGACGGACGCATGGGAAACTTTTGCAGCCGAGTTGGGTGCAGCACTGCTCGGATCCGCGGTAACCGCCTTCACGGCAATGGTTCTGGCAATCGTCGCGTTTAGCAGCAAGCGAAAGCGTAGGCGAGCTGAACGGAAGTATTCCGATATGGTCCGACGCTCGCAAGAGCGACGTCGTCTCCAAGTGGGAAGATTCGTGATTGATGAAGTGTTGGTTGTGGCCGCCTGCAGGGAACAGCAACCGTATACGCGCCACGTTGAGTTCGAATTCGACCAGCTTGACAGGTCGAAGCGGCGGGCAGATCCAATCGAATATCCGGTCCTCGCAGCGGGGCGGCTCAAGGAGATGATCGCTTCTGCCAGAGACGCTTCGGTGGCCTTCGTGGACCAGCCGGCCGTTGATCTTATCAATGCTGGAACAATTCCCATTGGGCAGCGTGACGGCGTTGTCCAAACCAAATACCGTCTGACACCTGCGGTCACCAATTACTATCTTTGGGCGGCAACAAGTAACTCCTTGGACCGCCCGTTCACAATTTCCGAAGCACCAGCGTTCCCAGCTTCGAGTTCTCTCCGGAATGCATGGGGGATAAGCCCTGATCGTCTGGAAGACGTCGGCAGGTTGCCAGCCCCGGCGAAGATCGGTGTCGGCACAGCAGTTATCACCAAAGACAACCAACTTGTTCTCGGCCTGCGGGGCAAGACGTACGTCGCCAGCCAACACGACTTGTCATTGGACGACGTGCGCAAACCGATACATTTCGTTGCCGAGGGCATGCTCCCCAGCGACCAGAATCTTATGGGACGCCTAGATCCACGTGTCACGGCGCTCCGGGGCATGGCCGAGGAACTAGGCCTAGATGCTAGTGGGACCGGAACTGGAAACGTGACTGATTTGATTGACACAGGTGTGTTCCTTGACACCAAGCGCTGGCAGCCATGTTTCGCGTACTTAGCTCGGATCGATCGGACATTCGATGAGCTAAATACATTGGTGCATTCCGCTACCGACTACTGGGAGAATGATCAGCTCGTTCCAGTACCCATGGACATACGTGATGGCAACTTACAAGCCCTTCTACTAGGCCAGCACGAGGCGTTTCGATGGGCGTCCAACCATGCACAAGCGGTGGCGTACTTCGCTTGTCTTCACGAGTTTGGCTTCGATGACTTCAGGATCTTTGTCGCGTCTTACCGCTAGCAGCCGTCGTGATTATGCACATATCGTGATGAATCAGCAGTGCTCGGTTGCTGCCGACCCCAGTTTGCGTGGAAGCCCCACGAGGTCGGGCTGCGGGCGTGTGACGAACGCCGGCAGGCGGAACCCGTACGCGGTCTCGCCCGCTGTTGCGCTGCGCAGCCACGCTGGGTCCAGCTAGGCACTCAACCGGACACTCACGCTGCGCACCCCGTTTATTTCAGGATGGTCACGATTTGCCAATATGCTTAGCTGAGGCCCAGGCGCAGTTCAGCGCCAGACTAGCTTGAGGAAACAGGTATTCATGGCAAGTGTTTTGACCATTCGTGGTGGCGTTCCGTTGGCGGGGAAGGTGTCCGTCCGCGGTGCCAAGAACCTGGTTCCCAAAGCGATGGTCGCTTCCTTGCTGGGCAGCAGCCCTTCAATCCTTCGCAACGTCCCCGAGATCAGGGACGTGGAAATCGTCACCAGCTTGCTCCGCCTGCACGGCGTCGAGCTTGCCAAAGACGCTGTGACTGGTGATTTGACGCTCGATCCCACCAACGTCAAGACAGCACACATGAAGGACATCGACGCGCATGCCGGTGATTCCCGCATCCCGATCCTTTTCTGCGGTCCCCTGATCCATGCGATCGGGGAAGCGTTCATCCCCGATCTTGGCGGATGCCGCATCGGTGACCGTCCCATTGACTACCACCTCGACGTGCTGCGCCAGTTCGGCGCCGTGGTCGACAAGCGGCCTGGCGGTATTTCCATCTCGGCGCCCAGAGGGTTGACGGGGGCCAAGCTGACACTGCCGTATCCCAGTGTCGGGGCGACCGAACAGGTGCTCCTGACGGCCACCCGGGCCGAGGGCATCACCGAGCTGAGCGGTGCTGCCATCGAGCCGGAGATCATGGATCTGATCGCCGTGCTGCAGAAAATGGGCGCCATCATTTCCGTCCAGACGGACCGCGTCATCCGCATTGAAGGTGTACCGGAGCTGGCTGGTTTCAACCATCGGGCGCTGCCTGACCGCAATGAAGCCGCCTCGTGGGCGTCGGCTGCGCTGGTCACCCGAGGCGATATCTACGTTGAGGGAGCCCATCAGGGCGACCTGACGGCGTTCTTGAACACTTACCGCAAGATCGGTGGGGCTTTCGACATCGACGACGATGGAATCCGCTTCTACCACCCCGGCGGGAGCCTGTCCCCGCTGGTGCTTGAAACCGACGTCCATCCTGGCTTCATGACTGACTGGCAGCAGCCTTTGGTAGTTGCCCTGACCCAGGCAGAAGGCGTCTCCATTGTGCATGAGACGGTGTATGAGAACCGGTTCGGCTTCACCGAAGCCTTGATCCGGATGGGTGCCAACATCCAGGTTCACCGCGAATGCCTCGGCAGCATCCCGTGCCGCTTCGGCCAGCGGAACTTCCTGCATTCTGCCGTGATCTCGGGGCCGACCCAGCTCTCCGGCGCGGAGATCGACATTCCGGATCTGCGCGGAGGGTTCAGCCACTTGATTGCCGCGTTGGCGGCCTCCGGAACCTCCCGGGTCACCGGCATCGAGCTCATCAACCGTGGTTACGAGCGCTTCCAGTCCAAACTGGAGGGACTCGGCGCGGACTTCGACGTCGAGTAGCGGGCCATGGGAGTGGAATCCAAAGAGCGTGTGGTAATCGGCATCCTGGCAGGCGTTGTCAGGCCCGTCCTCAACCTGGTCCTGAAGCGCAACTGGACAGGCACAGAACACCTCCCCAAGGGACGGGGCTTCATCGTCTGCCCCAACCACAACACGGAGATCGACCCCCTGGTCGTGGGGCATTATGTCTACAACCAGGGCGCACTTCCGCATTTCCTGGCGAAGGCCTCGCTGTTCAAGATCCCGGTGGTCGGACAGTTGCTCGCTGCCGCCCGCCAGATACCGGTTGAGCGCAGCAGTTCGGGTGCCAACCGGTCTCTGGAGGTCTCGCGGGAGGTGCTCGATGAAGGCGGGGCTGTGATCATCTACCCGGAGGGTACGCTCACCCGGGACCCCAACCTGTGGCCGATGCGGGGCCGCACCGGGGCCGCACGGCTGGCGTTGCAGACCGGCGCGCCCGTCATTCCAATTGCGCATTGGGGCGCCAACGAACTGCTCCCGCGCTACGCCAAGAGGCCCAGCTTGCTCCCGCGCAAAACCGCACACGTCACTGCCGGACCGCCGGTGGATCTGAGTGAATTCAGCGGCTTGCCGGTCACCAGGACTGTTCTCGAGGCGGCAACGAATAAGATTATGGACAGCATCGCTTCGCTGCTGGCCGAGGTACGGGGCGAAGAAGCGCCTGCCACTCGCTGGGATCCATCCGCCCATGGCCAAAGCGCCATCGGCCGGGACTTTGGTTCGGGCGAACCGGTGCACACAGACGAGTTACCGCCTGAGGAGAAGACGTGACCGAACGCCCCGACCTGCCCGCCAACGTTGCAGTTCTTGGAGCAGGAAGCTGGGGCACCACTTTTGCCAAGGTGGTCGCGGATGCACATCCGGAGGTGGAGGTCAGGCTCTGGGCCCGGCGCGCCGAAGTCGCGGCGGAAATCAACTCCACGCACCGGAACACGAAATACCTCAAGGAAATTGTGCTCCCGGACAACGTAGTTGCTTCGGAGGACGTGGCCGAAGTCCTCAACGGCGCACCACTGGTGGTACTGGCCGTCCCCGCCCAAACCCTCCGGCCCCAGCTGGCGCCCTGGAAACCGCTACTGTATCCGGAGGCGGTGGTGGTCTCGCTCATGAAGGGGCTTGAACGAGGGACCGATGCCCGCATGAGCGAAGTCATCAAAGAGGAGCTCGGTCTGTCCGACGACCGCGTGGCGGTCATTTCCGGGCCCAACCTGGCCATGGAAATCGCCCGCAAGGAACCCACGGCCTCCGTGGTGGCCTGTACCGATGACGACGTCGCGCAGTGGATCGCGCGGCTGTGCACGGCAAGCTATTTCCGTCCCTACACCAACACTGACATCACCGGCGTTGAGATCGGCGGCATCGTCAAAAACGTCATTGCCTTGTGCGTGGGAATCTGCGACGGCAAGGGCATGGGCGACAACACGAAGGCCACAGTGATCACCCGCGGACTGGCGGAAACCACCAGGTTGACCCTCGCGCTAGGCGGAGACGTCCAAACCGTGGCCGGGCTGGCCGGACTGGGCGACCTTGTGGCCACCTGCGCGTCCCCGTTATCGCGGAACCACACGGCCGGCAGGCTGCTGGGTGAGGGACTGACCCTCGATCAGGTGACGGAACACATGACCCAAACAGCCGAAGGCATCAAATCAGGCCGAGCCGTGCTGGATCTCGCAACCAAGCTAGGCGTCGAAATGCCGATCACTGAGGCTGTGGTGGCCGTCCTCGAGGGGCGGATCGCCGTCGAGGAGTTGGCCCCCAAGCTCTTGGCCCGTGAACTCAAGTCCGAAGGTGAACTCCAGTGAACGAAGAAACCAGGCCCACCGCGGCCACGTCATCCTCGGGACGCAAACCCCGGGTCGCCGTTCTTTTCGGCGGGCGCTCCAGCGAACATTCCGTCAGCTGCGTCACCGCAGCAGGGGTTCTCGGTGCCATCGACAAAGACAAGTACGACGTCGTGCCCATCGGCATCGCGCGCAACGGCCAGTGGGTGCAAGTCGCTGATGACCCGGCTCAGTGGTCGCTGACTTCGGGAACCATGCCGGAAATCAGTGCCTCGGCGTCGCCTGTCATGCTGGCCAGCCGTGAGGCTGCCCCCGAGCTCGTCGTCGCGCCCGCCGCGCAGGTTCCCCAGAGCCTGGGAAATGTCGATGTAGTGCTGCCACTGTTGCACGGACCATTCGGTGAGGACGGCACCCTTCAGGGGTTGCTGGAAATGGCTGATGTCCGCTATGTCGGCGCCGGCGTGCTCGCCTCCGCTGTTGGCATGGACAAGCACTTCATGAAGGTCGTTTTTGAATCGGCGGGGCTGACGGTCGGTCCGTATCAAGTCATTACGGACCGGCAGTGGCAACAGGACCCCGACGCTGCCCTCGAGCGGGCGTCCTCGCTGCAGTTCCCCGTCTTCGTCAAGCCTGCCCGCGCAGGTTCGTCGATGGGGATCACCCGGGTGACCGACCCGTCGGAGCTGCGGTCAGCCATCGAAGCGGCCCGCGAACACGATCCCAAGGTGGTCGTGGAAGCCGGAATCATCGGCCGGGAGATTGAAGTAGCTGTACTTCAGGGCCGCGGCACCGAACCCACCCGCGCCAGCCTGCCCGGTGAGATCGCCGTCCGGCCCGGGGACCATCAGTTCTACGATTTCGAAGCGAAATACGTCGATGGGGCGGCTGCCGCGCTGAGCTGTCCGGCTGACCTGCCCGCGCACGCCACAGACAGAGTGCGCGAGCTCGCGGCGCTGGCATTTGATGCCCTCGGGGGAGAGGGCCTCTCACGCGTGGACTTCTTTTACACGCCCGACGGCGAGCTGATCATCAACGAAATCAACACCATGCCGGGGTTCACGCCCATCAGCATGTATCCGCAGATGTGGGCCAAATCCGGACTGCCTTACACCGAGTTGATCGACGAGCTGCTGTATCTGGCGCTCAACCGTAAGACCGGCCTTCGCTAGTTTGCCGGCTGGCTACAGGACGTCGGAGATGCTCAAGCACTTCCGTTTCTGGGGAATCTTGGCCGCAGCCGGCGAGACGTCCATTAACACGCTGCTTTCGGCCACATCATCGGGGTTGAAAACCAGTTCAGTGGCCGGCGTGCGTCCGTAGGTTGTGGCCGTCCAGTAGCCGTCCTTGCCCTCACGCAGCACCCAGTCGACGTCGTTAACAGAGACGCACTGGTCTGTGGTCGGGCCCGGAACCTCCACTCCGCACCGCAGAATCACCTGCGACGGGTCTCCCCAGGCGGCTGTGCCCTGGCTGCTCGTCTCACGGCGGGGGAAATCGGCAACGTATTGCGGGAGGATGACCATCATCGGTGCGCAGCCAGGATTTGCCGCGTCCGGGGCTGCCTTAACCTCGACGACCGGAGAGCAGGCCGTGAGCGTCCCCAACAGTCCCAGCGACAACAGGACGGGCACAAGCTGACGGCGATTCGGGCAAACGCGGGTCATCCTGCTAGCGTATCCCGGTCCGTGCAGACGCTCAGCCCGGCCGTGACCGAAGCCACGCCCGGGTCGATCTTGCACGGGCATGCCAGTCGCGGCCTTTATCCTTTTAGATAGCCCCTTCTAGAAAGAGACCCCATTGACTGCTGACCTCGATCAGGAATATCGGCCCCGCCGTGGGCGCAAACAGCGCAAGAAAGACCCGATTCGCACCGTGTTTTTCGTTTTGGTAGGGCTCGTCCTCGTGGCCGCACTGGTCGTCGGCGGCTATGTTTTCAATTTGGCGAATACCTTCAACAACAAATCGCAAGGCATTGAGAACGCCTTTCCGGAGAACCGGGTGCAGAAGGCAGCTGGCGACAACTCAGTGAACGTCCTTCTGCTTGGATCCGATAGCCGCAATACCGACGGTGGCCAGAACCTCACCGAGGTGTCCGACGGAAGCCGCTCGGACACCATGATGCTGATGCACATACCCGGCAACCGCGAGGGCGTCTACGTGATGTCGGTGATGCGGGACACATGGGTTGCTATTCCAGGACAGGGAGAACACAAGATCAATGCCGCCGCGGCTCTTGGTGGCGTTCCGCTGGTTGTCGAGACACTCGAGGGCCTGTTTGGTGCACACATTGATCACGTAGCCATGGTCGACTTTGCAGGGTTCAAGGAACTTACCGATGCGCTGGGCGGCGTCGAGATTAATAACCCGATCGCGTTTACGTCAAGGCACTCACCGCAGTACTTCCCCGTTGGTACACAAACACTGAATGGTGACTCTGCTTTGGCGTTCGTGCGGGAGCGATACGCATTCAGCGACGGCGATTACCAGCGGGTGCGCAATCAGCAGTTGTTCGTCAAGGGCGTCATGTCCAAGTTCTTGACTGCGGAGACATTGACGAATCCAATCAAGATTAACAATGTCGTGAGCGATTTTTCGCCGTTCGTCAGCGTGGATAACGAGTTCGATGCGATGACGGCAGGCTCCCTGGGCGTATCTCTCCGCGACGTCCGCTCGAGCGATGTGCAAATGTTCACCCTCCCCAACCTGGGCACGGGTACGTCCGCAGACGGGCAGTCCATTGTGGTTCCGGACGAGGCGGCCATCGCCGACATCGGTCAGGCGCTGCGGAACGACAGCCTGGGCGAATATCTGAGTACCGCGGAGCTCGAATAAGTGCACTGCCGCGGCTGCCGCCTGCTGATGAGCTGCGGCAGCTGCGGTAGGCTCGGTTAACGCCGGAGAACTGAGAACGATCGTTGGCGGGCATCGCCGGCGCATGCAGATGGGATCATGTTGCAGACGAAGATTGCTGCCAATGCCGAAGCGCTGCGCCGCTGGCTGTCCAAAGCCGAGGTGGTCCTGGGGAACCACAGCGACCGCCTTAACGCCATCAACATCTTTCCGGTGGCCGACGGCGACACCGGCACCAACCTGTACCTGACCATCCGGGCGGCGGCACAGTCCGCCTCGGGAAACGCAACGGCCGACATCGGAGAGCTCTTGGCCGAAGCGGGGCAAGCCGCGATGGAAGAAGCGCGCGGTAACTCCGGCACTTTGCTCTCGGTTTTCCTGGCGGCGATGGCCGAACCTTTGCGCGGCGCCACACGGCTGACGGGGCCCCTGTTGGCCGCCGCCCTCCAGCGTGCCGAGATCCGGTGCTGGTCTGCCTTGAGCGACCCGGTTGAGGGCACCATGCTCTCTGTCATCGCTGCCGTTTCCCGAGCGGCTTCGGTGGTACACGCAGCCCACAACGGCGATGACAGCAATCACGGGCTGGCGGCCACGCTGGAGTCGGTAGTGGAAGAGGCCGTTGCCGCAGTCGTCAGGACCGAGGCCCAGCTTGGCGCCCTGGAGTCGGCGCAGATAGTCGACGCCGGCGCCGTGGGGTTCCTGCTCATTATGGACACCCTGCGGGCCAGCGCCTTGGGCGAGGAACTGCAGCCCGAATTGTTGGACGGCCTGCACGGATTCAACGTGCAGGATCCGCACCTGCACCTTGACCACGTCGACGAAGGCGTCGAAGTGATGTGCACCATCAGCCTCAGCCCTCTGGACGCCGCAACGCTGCGCTTGAAGCTGGACGAGTTGGGCGATTCAGTCATCATGAGCGCGGTGACCGAAGTCGAGGGCGGCTACCGCTGGCGCGTCCATGCGCACGTGCCGGACGGTGACGCAGCGTTGGACGTGATCCGTGAACTGGGAGAGCCGATGAACGTCACGATGACGGAGCTGGCCGGCCCGCCGGAGCAAGCCCATGGCGCCTGATCTGCCCGATGAGCTGAACGTACCGCTCGAGCGCAGACTCGGCAAGCGCTCTGCGACCGCACTCGAAAAGCACCTTGGCTTGACCCTCACCGGAGAACTGCTCAATTATTTTCCCCGGCGGTACCTGAAGCGCGGAGAGCTGACCATGATCGCCGAACTGCCGCGCGACGAGGATGCGAGTCTGGTGGCCAGGGTGTTGAAGACCAATACCCGCCGCATGCAGGCCCGCCGCGGCTCGCTGACCGAAGTCGTGGTGACAGACAACTCCTCGGACATCAGTCTCACGTTTTTCAACGGCCATCAGGCGCAACGCGAGTTGCAGCCGGGCACCTTGGCCATGTTCTCCGGCAAAGTAACCACCTACCGGGGCAACCTCACGCTGACCAACCCTGACTATCAGCTGCTCGAGGACGCATTTGATTTCGACGCCGAGGAGGCCCTGCGGCCGGTACCGATGTACCCGGCCACGGCCAAACTCGGCAGCTGGCGGATCAAGGCCGCCGTCGACCTGCTGCTCGACGCAGTGGACTTCAGCCGCCTGGGGGATCCCATTCCGCCCGACATTGCCATCCGTGACGGCCTGCTCTCGCTGGCGGAGGCCTACGAACAGATCCACCGGCCGGAATCGATGGACGCCGCCCACGCGGCCCGCGACCGCTTCCGGTACCAGGAAGCACTCGTGCTGCAGGCCGCCCTTGGTCGAAAGCGTGCCATCGCCGCAGCGGAACAAGCGACGGCGCGCACGGGACGCAGGGGCGGTATCGCTGACAAGTTCGATGCGCGCTTGCCGTTCGAGCTGACGTCGGGGCAGCGCGGGATCGGCGCAACGATCGCAGCAGAGCTGGCCGGCGATTCGCCCATGAACCGACTGCTGCAGGGGGAAGTCGGTTCCGGAAAGACCCTGGTGGCGCTGCGGGCCATGCTGCAGGTGGTCGACTCTGGCGGCCAGGCCGTCATGCTTGCACCAACCGAGGTCCTGGCCAGTCAGCACTACGAATCGATCAGCCGGACCCTTGGCCCCTTGGCACAGGGCGGCATGCTCGGCGGTGACCCGGATGGCACCAAGGTGGTGCTGTTGACGGGGTCGATGACCGGGACCGCCAGACGGAGGGCACTGCTGGACGTGGCGACCGGAGAAGCCGGCATCGTTGTCGGCACCCACGCGCTGCTGTCCGATACCGTGCAGTTCCTGGACCTGGGTCTGGTTGTCGTGGACGAACAACACCGGTTCGGCGTGGAGCAGCGCGACCGCCTCCGGAGCCGTTCGGCCACCCCGCCGCACTTGCTGGTCATGACCGCCACGCCCATTCCCCGGACCGTGGCGATGACCGTTTTCGGGGATCTGGAGACCTCGGTGCTGACGGAGCTGCCCGCCGGGCGCGCACCGATCACCACCCATCTGGTCGCGCTGCAGGAACACCCGGCCTGGGAAGGCCGGATCTGGCAGCGCGCCCGCGAAGAGGTCGACGCCGGCCGGCAGGTCTACGTGGTCTGCCCCAAAATCGGCGACGACGAGCTTGAAGAGGCAGATCCGCCTGACGGGATCCAGGAGGAGCAACAGCGGCCCATGGCCTCCGTGGCCGCCGTCGTCGAGCACATCGGCAGCCTGCCGGTCCTGGCGGGCGTGCGGATCGGCATGCTGCACGGGCGGCTCGAGGCCGACCAGAAGGCTGCTGCCATGGCCGCGTTCAACGAGGGCACCCTGGACATCCTGGTGTCCACCACGGTCATAGAAGTCGGCGTGGACGTGCACAACGCCACCATGATGGTGATCCTGGACGCAGACCGCTTCGGCATTTCACAGCTCCACCAGCTCCGTGGCCGGGTAGGCCGCGGCGGTCTCCCGGGGACCTGCCTGCTGGTGACGCAACTGGAGACCGGACATCCCAGCCGGGAGCGGCTGCAGGCCGTCGCCGCCACCACCGACGGATTCGAACTGTCGCAGGCCGACTTGCAACTGCGCCGCGAGGGCGACATCCTCGGCGCCTCCCAGTCGGGCGGCAAATCGACCCTCAAGCTGCTGCGCGTGATCAAGGACGAAGCCGTCATTGCCCGCGCCCGCGAGGACGCGACCGCGATCCTGCAGCGCGATTCCACGCTGGCCCAGTATCCGGAGCTGGCCGACGCCATCGAACTGTACCTGAACCCGGAACGCGAGGCCTTCCTTGAACGCGGGTAGCCGGTGAGCCGCATCGTGGCAGGCGTGGCCGGGGGACTGACCTTGGCGAGTGTGCCGGGGGACAACACCAGGCCGACGACGGACCGGGTCAAGGAGGCGTTGTTCTCACGGCTGGAGTCCTACGAGGTCTTGGCCGGCGCGCGTGTGCTCGACCTCTTTGCCGGCTCCGGGGCACTGGGAGTCGAGACTGCCAGCCGTGGTGCTGCAACAGTCGAGCTGGTGGAAGCAGCGGAGAAAGCCGCGGGGGTTTGCCGCCGCAATGCCGATTTGGTGAACGGCAAGCTGGGCCGCAAGACGGTGAGGGTGCACCGGGTGAAGGCCGAACGGTTCCTCGAGGACCAGCCGGCGGGGCAACACTGGGACCTGGTCTTGATGGACCCGCCCTATCCGCTGGGCGAGGACGGGCTCAGCGGAATCCTGACGTCGCTGACCGGGTTCCTCGCCGAGGGCGCGGTCGTCGTCGTCGAACGCTCTTCGCGGTCTCCGGAACCCTCCTGGCCGGCAGGGCTTGAGCGGTTCGCGGCCAGGAAATACGGCGAGACGCAGCTGTGGTTCGCCGAGCCTGCCTCGAAACCGTCAGCTGCCGACGAATGATGCAAGCTCGGCGCCGGTGAGGACAGCCGCCGGGTGGGGGCCTACCGCCAGCAAGGCCCGGGACCATTCCTGCGGCCAGGAGCTGTGGCGGGCGGCCAGGACAATGTTGCCGGCCCTTCGGCTGCCGAACATGCTGGTCTCGCCCAGCGCCGCGACCGAGCCCGCGACCGAAGCCAGCTCCCCGATTTGCCGTTTGGC
Source organism: Arthrobacter sp. Dra40 (assembly GCF_059091905.1). NCBI lineage: Bacteria > Bacillati > Actinomycetota > Actinomycetes > Micrococcales > Micrococcaceae > Arthrobacter > Arthrobacter sp. Dra40. The sequence continues at coordinate 4,050 of NZ_JBNHHB010000116.1, read as the reverse complement.
GAAGGCCAGCGGCGGGTCGTCTCCCACGTTGACCAGCAGCACGCCGTCCGGTTCGAGTACCTCCAGCAGCTCCTCGTAGAAGTCAGCCGTGGTCAGGTGCTCCGGGGCATCGTCGCCGGCAAAAACGTCCAGGACGACCACATCGAACGTGCCGTCGATCTCGCCGAAGGCCACCTCCTGCCTCGCGTCGCCAAAGTGCACCGTCAGCTCGGCGCCGTCAGGCATGGGAAGGTGCTCAAGGACGAAGTCCAGCAGTTCCCGTTCCAGTTCGACGGCGACCTGCGGGGAGCCGGGGCGGGTGGCTTGGACGTACCTGGCCAGCGTCAGCGCACCCGCACCCAAGTGGAGGCAGCGCAGCGGCGCTCCGGCCGGAGCGGCCACATCGATGACGTTGGCGATTCTGCGCAGGTATTCGTAGAACACGTCGTCGGGATGCTTCAGATTGACGTGGGACTGCTCGGCGCCGCCGATGCTCAGGACGTACGATCCCGGAACACGTTCGTCCTTGTCGATGCTGGCGTGGAGGCCGCTGCCTCGAAGGTAGCGTTCGGGCACGGCTTTAGCCCCTGTCCTGCAGTGCTGCGAGGCGTTGTGCGGCTTCCCGCAGGACGTCGCTCTTTTTGCAGAAGGCAAAGCGCAGCAGCGAGCGTGTGCGCTGGGCGCCCTCGGCGTGGCAAAACACCGGTACGGGAATGGCGGCCACGCCAATCTCCTCGGGCAACCGGCGGGCGAGCTCCAGCGAGTCCGTGAAGCCCAGCGGCTTAGTGTCCACGTTGACGAAGTACGTGCCCTGGGGCGTGAAGACATCGAAGCCGGCCTGCCGCAACCCGGTGCTGAGCAGGTCCCGCTTGGCTTTCAGTTCCGAGGCGATGCCGCGGTAGAAGGAGTCAGGCAGCCCGAGGCCTGCGGCCACGGCATCTTGGAACGGGGCGCCCGAGCTGTAGGTGAGGAATTGCTTGACGGTCCGCACGGCTGCCACCAGGTCCGCCGGACCCGAGAGCCAGCCGACTTTCCAGCCGGTGAAGGAAAACGTCTTGCCGGCCGACGAAATGGTGAGTGTCCGCTCGGCGGCCCCCGGCAGCGTGGCAAGAGGGATGTGCGGTGCATCGAAGGTCAGGTGTTCGTAGACCTCGTCGGTGACGATCAGTGCATCGTAGCGGTCGGCCAGTTCGACGATTCTGGTCAGTGCTTCACGCTGGAAGACGCTGCCCATGGGATTGTGGGGATTGTTGACGATGACCATCCGGGTGCGCTCCGAAAAGGCCGCTTCCAGTGCGTCCAGGTCGGGCTGGAAATCGGGAGCGATCAGCGGCGCCGTGGTGTGCCGGGCGCCGGTCAGTCCGATGAGTGCGCCGTAGGCGTCGTAGAACGGTTCGAACGTCAGCACTTCGTCGCCCGGTCCGGTGAGGGCCAGCAGCGTGGCGGCCAGTGCCTCCGTGGCTCCCGTGGTCACGATGATTTCGGTTTCCGGGTCCGGTGCCAGTCCATAAAAACGCTGTTGGTGCGCGGCCACTGCGCTGCGCAGGGTGAGTGTTCCCTTCCCTGGCGCATACTGGTTGGCGCCGTTGCGGATGGCGTCGATAGCGGCAGCAGCGATTTCGGCAGGGCCGTCCTCGTCGGGGAAACCCTGCCCCAGGTTAATGGCTCCGGTACGGGCCGCGAGCGTGGTCATCTCTTCGAAGATGGTGACGGCGAGGCCGCCGTCGGCGCCCAGAAGGTTCGATCCCGCCGCGGTGCGCTGCCACGGTGCGGGTACACCCTGGCGGCCGTGGACGAGGTTCCTCATTGCTGTGCTCATGACTTCCAGTATTACCATCCCGCGTAGTGCACGGCAGGCCGGATCGGATAGATTCGACACTATGCGCCGTGCCGTCTGCCCAGGATCCTATGACCCGCTCCATAAAGGCCACGTGGAGATCATTGCCCGTGCCGCCAGCATGTACGACGAGGTCATCGTCGCCGTCTCGACCAATTACGCCAAGAAGTACCGCTTCAGCTTGGACGAGCGGCTGGGCATGGCCCGCGAGACCTTGTCCTACCTTCGCGGCGTGAGCGTCGAAGCCATGGGAGAAGGTTTGCTGGCCGAGTACTGCCGCAGCCACGGTGCCGGTGTCATCGTCAAAGGCCTGCGCTCGTCCCAGGACTACCACTACGAGCTGCCGATGGCCCATATGAACCGGCACCTCGCCGGCATCGAGACGGTTTTCCTTGCCGCGGAGAACAGCTACACGCATCTGTCGTCAACGTTGATCAAAGAAGTCGCGGCGCTGGGCGGGGACGTCTCGGAGTTTGTGCCCAAGGCGGTGCTCACTCGTTTCCGCGCGGAGAGCTAGTTCACGCAGTCCCTGCCGGCATCCGGCACTGGCGATTACGGAGAAGTAGGTGCTTGGGCTAACCTTCTAGGCATGTCTCATGCGCGCACAGTACGCAAAGCCGTCATACCGGTCGCAGGTTTGGGGACCAGGTTCCTGCCGACCACGAAGGCGATGCCCAAGGAAATGTTGCCGGTCGTCGATAAACCGGCCATTCAGTACGTTGTCGAAGAAGCCGCACGTGCCGGCCTCGACGACGTCCTCATGATCACCGGGCGCAACAAGCGTTCCCTGGAGGACCACTTCGACCGGGTGCCGTTTCTCGAGCAGACGCTTCAGGCCAAGGGCGACGACGCCAAGCTGGCCGCTGTTCGTGAATCCTCGGAACTGGCGGACATCCACTACGTTCGCCAGGGTGACCCGAAGGGCCTCGGGCATGCGGTGCTCCGGGCCAAGCAGCATGTAGGCGACGAACCGTTTGCCGTTTTGCTGGGCGATGACCTGATTGACGAGCGCGACGTGCTCCTGTCGGAAATGATCGCGGTGCAGCAGGAGACCGGCGGTTCTGTGATCGCCCTGATGGAAGTCGATCCGGAAAACATCAGCGCCTATGGCTGCGCTGATGTCAGTGGCGTTGAGGGCGCGGCACATGTGAAGGTCAACGGTTTGGTGGAGAAGCCGGCCACGGCTGACGCGCCGTCGAATCTGGCCGTCATCGGCCGTTACGTACTGCATCCGGCGGTCTTCGAGGTTTTGGAGCGGACCGGGCCCGGCCGTGGTGGTGAAATCCAACTGACGGACGCCCTGCAGACGCTGGCGAGGTCCGAGGGGGAGGGCAGCGGCGTTTACGCTGTTGTCTTCAAGGGGCGCCGCTATGACACCGGCGACAAGCTCAGCTACCTCAAGGCCGTCATCTCGCTGGCTACGGAGCGGGATGATTTGGGACCTGACCTGCGCTCCTGGATTGTGGACCTCGCAGAGCAAATCCAGGCCGAGAGGCCGTTGGCGGCGGTCGAAGAAGGCTGATGCTTCGGGGGCGGGGCCCGGTTTGGGTCAGCGGAAGATCCGGGCTAAGATGATACGTCGGTCGTATGTTCTTTAGGAGTTTTCAGTACATTGGTCTTGAACCATGATCAAAGTTCGCCCTTGACCCTTGCGGTCAAGGATCTCGGGCGCAGCCCGGGCAGCATGCGGGCTCTTGAAGAACATGTCGCTGCGCCGAAGGATTTCGGGGCAGCACTCATTGGCGTTCAGCAAGGCTCCGAGATGGAGCTGCAGTTGAAGCTTGAGGCCGTGCACGAGGGAATCCTGGTTTCCGGCACTGTTTCCGTGGCTGTCACGGGCGAGTGCGGGCGGTGCCTGGATCCCATCGCGTATGACCTTGACGTCAGTGTGCAGGAACTCTTCTACTACGAGGATGCTGAACTCCTCGAGGAAGAAGAACAGGACGAACAGCGGCGGGTTGAGCGCGATCTTATCGATCTCGAGCCGGCGCTGAGGGACGCAGTGGTGACCGCCCTGCCGTTCCAGCCGGTGTGCCGGGAAGACTGCCAAGGCTTGTGCCCGGAATGCGGGTTGCGCCTTGAAGAGGATCCGGGTCACCACCATGAGGTTGTGGATCCTCGCTGGGCAGCCCTTGCCGGGCTGGCCGGCACGGCCGCCGACAAGGCGCCGAAAAGTAAAGAGTCAGACGAGAGAGAAGAGAGTTAGCCGTGGCTGTTCCCAAGCGGAAGATGTC
>NZ_JBNHHB010000115.1:0-16543 GCF_059091905.1 Arthrobacter sp. Dra40 | reverse complement strand
CGCGACGCGTACTGCCGCAGGCCGTGGTGCGACGCCCCGATCCGGCATATCGACCACGTCGTTGCCTGGTCCGCGGGCGGCCGGACCACGCTCGCCAACGGCGAGGGACTGTGCGAGAACTGCAACCAGTCCAAGGAAGCCGAAGGCTGGTTTAGCCGCACCCTCGACGGCCCAGCCCACATTGTGGAGACCACGACTCCCACCGGACACGTCTACCCCTCAACCCCACCGCCTCTGCCCGGCAGCACGCCGCCTCTGCCCGGCAGCACGCCGCCCCTGCCCGGCAGCACGCCGCCCCTGCCCGGCAGCACGCCGCCCCTGCCCGGCAGCACGCCGCCCCTGCCCGGCACACGCGTTGCCGACGATGCCCGTAGCCCGGAACTCAAGGTTGAGAGCACTGCGGTCGCAGAGGACAAGAAGTCGGCCAGGCGCTGTCGACGTGCACGATTGGTGCGTCGTGGCAGTCCGCCCCCAGCGAAAGCTGATCGGCGCTAGGCCGGTTCCTGTCGGCGGACCAGTGGGCCGCCCCACCACTTCCAGGCGTGGACCGCCGGCCTCGGTTCGGTCTAAGGAGCGCGGTAAGGCAGACTTGTAGGCGATGAGCATGATGATCCCTTCCTTGATGTCCGGCCAGGTCCCCACGCAGTCCTCAGGCGACACCAGCGCACTCACTGGCGTTGCCGATTGGGCCGTAAACCTCATGGAAGGCATCGGGGCACCGGGTGCTGGCCTGGCAATCGCCTTGGAGAACTTGTTCCCGCCACTGCCGAGTGAAGTAGTTCTGCCACTGGCAGGATTCACCGCCAGCCGCGGCAGCTTCACCCTCGTCGAGGCGCTCGTCTGGACCACGCTGGGCTCGATCGTCGGGGCGTGGGTGCTCTACGGCCTGGGAGCCTGGCTGGGCCGAAACCGGATGCGTGCCATCGCCGACAAGCTTCCGCTGATCGACTTGGAAGACGTGGACAAGGTGGAAGCCTGGTTCAGCCGCCACGGCTACAAGGCCGTGTTCTTTGGCCGCATGATCCCGATCTTTCGCAGTCTGATCTCTATTCCCGCGGGCGTTGAGCGCATGCCCGTGAGCAAGTTCCTCTTGCTGACCACCGCTGGGAGCCTGATCTGGAACAGCATTTTTGTGCTGGCCGGCTTCTATCTAGGGGAGAACTGGCACGTCGTGGAAGAGTACGCGAACGTATTCCAGAAGATCGTCATAGGGGTCGTAGCCGTTGCCGTTCTGTACTGGCTCACCACCAGGATCCGAAAAATCAGAGACCGGCGAAGCTAACACCAGCCAACGTTGAGCGGCTAAGGCCCCTTCCTTCCACAGCGTCGATGCCGCAGTGCCGATGCCGCAGTGCAGCGCGTGCGTTCGTGCAGAGCTGTTGTACCCGCCGCTCACCGTGCAACGGCTGAGAGTGGCTGCGTCAGGCTAATGGACCTCCGCGGCCCAGCGCTAAGCCTCCAGCACACGGCTCCGCAACTTCTTCCCCCTGCCGGCCCCGGCGCTCCCACTTGGTAAACGCGTGTCCGGGCACGCTTCCCACGAGGTCCCGCAGTAGGTCACCCTAGCTGAGCCTCCGTGGCAGCGGGTTGCTTTTAGCTGCAGGGCGGGGGTGAGGAAATCCGTGCCCTGCCCGGCCGCATATTCCGGCAGTTCGCCTGACCTCATTCGCGCATTATCCTGTTGCTCCTCGCGGCCCACGGCGGCCTGGGAGCGGTGGATCGGGAAATCTTCATCACTTTGCTTGACAATGACGTTCTCGGTTGTATGGTTACTTACATCAGTAATTAACCCCTTAACCGAACGACGGTAAGGGCTGAGGAAGGAGCGGCTGTGATCGACGATTCAAAGCCGATCTTCCTGCAGATTGCGGAACTCATTGAGAACGACATCGTGGACGGAACACTGGCAGAAGAAAGCCAGGTGCCCTCTACCAACGAGTTCGCCGCGTTCTACCGGATCAATCCCGCCACCGCAGCCAAAGGCGTTAACCGCTTGGTGGATGACGGAATTTTGTACAAAAAGAGGGGCATCGGCATGTTCGTAGCAGCCGGAGCCCGTTCCCGCCTGATGGCCCGGCGGCGGGATGTCTTCTACCGAGAGTTCGTCCAACCGATGACGCGGGAGGCACGAAAACTGGGCATCAGCACTGAACAACTGACCGAAATGCTCGTTCGCACCGAGTCCACCAGCGACATGACAGAGGGAAACGTGGCCCCATGACCAACCAGAAAACCCCGGCCGCTATCGAACTGCGGGGGGTGACCAAGACCTACCGTGACGCCACGGCGCTGGACAATGTCGATCTGCGCTTGGAAGGCAACCGGATCTACGGGCTGTTGGGCAGAAACGGTGCCGGCAAGACCACCCTCATGTCGGTGCTCACCGGCCAGGGCTTCCAGAGCAGCGGTGAAGCGTTGGTCTTCGGTCAACATCCTTATGAGAACGACGGCGTGCTGTCGCGAATCTGCTTCATCCGCGAGTCACAGAGGTATCCCGAGGTTTTCAACGCCCGCGAGGCTTTCAAATCCGCGGCGCTGTTTTTCAAGCACTGGGACCAGGCTTTCGCTGACCGGCTGGTCGAGGATTTCCAGCTGCCGCTCAAGCGGCGGATCAAGAAGCTCTCCCGCGGGCAGCTCTCCGCCGTCGGAGTGATCATCGGGCTGGCGTCCCGTGCGGAGATAACATTCTTCGACGAACCGTATCTCGGGCTCGACGCCGTGGCCCGGCACATCTTCTACGACCGGCTGGTCGAGGACTTCGCCAAGCACCCGCGGACCATCATCCTTTCCTCGCACTTGATCGACGAGGTGGCGAACCTGCTGGAGCACGTGGTGCTGATTGACCGCGGCCGGATCATTTTAAACGACGACGCCGAATCGATCCGCGGCACAGCCTTCACGGTAGCCGGCAGCGCCGGAGCAGTTCAGTCCTTCGCCGCCGGACGCCAGGTCCTGCACCGTGAATCGCTGGGCTCACTCGCTTCCTGGACTGTCGAAGGCCTGTTGACGGATACAGAACGTACCGAAGCAGCCGAACGTGGTCTGGAGCTGGCCCCGGTGTCGCTCCAGCAATTGGTGGTCCGCAAGACCACGGCAGCAACTGATGCCGTCGTTTACGCTGACTCCGGACTGGAGGTCCTGAAATGAACCGCGTCATCAATGTAGCGCGCATGCAGTTGATCAATAAGTGGACCTTCCTGGGCATCCCCGCGGTGATCATGCTGTCGTCGTTCCTGATTACCCTGGCCGTGTGGGCGATGCTCCCGGCCAGCGGCAATACGCTTTACTCCGGGGCTTCGCAGGCGGTGATGTGGTACTTTCTGGCGCTGGGCATCCAATCGCTGACCTTGACGTTCCCCTTCTCGCAGGCGATGAGCGTCAGCCGCCGCACTTTCTACATCGGCACCGTCGGTCTGTTCGCCGTCGTCGCGCTCGCCGTGAGCATCCTTTACTATGTGCTCGGCCTGCTGGAAGTTGCGACCAACGGCTGGGGATTCAACGGGCGGCTGTATGCCCCCGGCTGGATTGCGGAGAGCCATGCGGTGGTACAGATCCTGTTCTACTTCATCGTCATGGTGGCGCTGTTCATGATTGGTTTCTGGTTTGCCACGATCTATAAGCGCTGGCAGGCAACCGGGATGTTGATCACATGGATCGCGATCGCCGTCGTCCTGATCGGTCTGCTTGGCCTCACCAGCTGGCAGGGCTGGTGGGCTGCCGTCGGCCAGTGGTTCGTGGCGCAGACGCCGCTAAGTGCCTCAGGCTGGGTCGCGCTGTTCTGCGCGGTTCTGGCCGCCGGGTCCTATGCAACGCTGCGCCGCGCCACGCCCTGATCCAACTCCGGCCCGCCTGCAGGACAGCGGCTCCCAATGCTCGTTCCGGGGGCCGCTGCCCTGCGTGTTGGTGGCGCAGAACTGTCCGTGCCGTCACTTAGGGTTGAACGCGTGGCAGTTGACTTCACGGCGATCGATTTCGAGACGGCAAACGGTTTTAGGGGCTCACCATGCTCCGTCGGATTGAGTAAAGTCCGTGACGGACGGATTGTCGAGGAAGCGTCATGGCTGATGCGCCCGCCCGAAGGCTTCGACCACTTCGATCCGCGCAACGTTCAGATCCACGGCATCACCGCGGGCATGGTGGCCGGGAAGCCCCGGTTCGGTGAGCTGTTCGCCGAGCTGGCGGGATTCATCGGCTCCGATGTGCTGGTCGCCCACAATGCGGCCTTCGACATGGGCGTGATCCGATCCGCCCTGGAAGTCTCGGAACTGTCCGGCCCGGCGTACGACTACGCCTGCACGGTCATCCTGTCGCGGCGGAACTACTCGCTGGTGTCGTATTCACTGCCGTTCGTGGCAGAAGCAGCCGGGGTGCAGTTGGATAACCATCACGACGCCGTGGCTGACGCGCGCGCCTGCGCCGGCATCATGATCGATATTGCCGGCCGCAATTCGGCCGGCAGCATTCCGGACCTCTTGACCGCGATGCAGCTGCGCACGTCGCGTCTTGACGCCTATATCCACGGCAGCGCAGCTGTCTCAAAACCCACCCGGACCGCGCTGGAGCGGCAGGCGCTGGGGGCGGCCGGGGGAGCGACGCCGTCGTCCGCCTGGACCTACTGGCCGGACGAGGGCAACAACCCCGAGCCCAACAACGATGCCGACGATTCGCACCCGCTGTACGGCCAGACTGTGGTCTTCACCGGAAATCTTGGCCTGTCGCGCCAAGAGGCGAAGAACCGCGCGGCAGAGCTGGGCGCCCGGCCGGCCAGCAACGTCACCCGGAAGACCACCGTGCTCGTCGTCGGGGACGGATTCGTCGCTTCCGACCTCAAGAGCGGCCGCGTCACGGCCAAGGCGCACAAGGTGCTGCAGCTGCACAGCAGGGGCCAGCAGATCGAGGTGTTGTCCGAGGGCGAGTTTCTGCAGATGCTGGGCGGTCGCTGGCCGGCACACAGCGCCTGACCACACCGGCCCGCACCCTGCGGCTGCCCGGCCCAATACGTGCAGGCTCCGACCGGCCCCGCGCGGGCTCAGGCATCAGCAGCGCCGGTCGTCGCACGGCGCCAGTCTTCGCACGGCACGGGCATCAGGGCTGCAAACTTACCCCGGTGAGGTCCTCGGAGAGGTCGATCAGCCGGGAGGCGGCGTTGCGCTCAAGGGCATGGCGCTGCGGCGTCACCACAGCAGGGCGGCCGGTCAGCTGGAACCATCCGTCGGGACCCCAGTAGTCGCCGTTGCGCACTTCGTCGCCGGCGGCCGCGTGCACCAGCGGATGAGCACCTGCATCCTTGCCCTGCGCCACCAAGCTGAAGAGCAGGCGCTGCCAACCGCTGGCCGGACGCGAGAGCTGCAGGCCTGGCCTATCGGGCGTGAAGTACTTCCGGGCGTAGCCGGGGTGCGCTACTACTGACGACGCCGGTGAGCCGACCGCATCCAGCCGGTGTGCCAATTCGAATCCGAAGCTCATCACCGCCAATTTGGACAACGCGTAGGACCGGTAGCTGGAATACCTGGCCGGAACAGCTGCCCGGCCGAAATCCGGGCGGACCCAGCGGTGGCTGATGCTGCCTACATGAACCACGCGGCCGTGGCTGCGGCGGAGCGCGGGCATCAGCCGGGCGATGAGCGCGAAGTGGCCAAGATGGTTGGTCCCGAACTGCAGTTCGAAGCCGTCGGCGGTGAACTGCAGCTCCTTGGAACCGAGCACTCCGGCGTTGGCCAGCAGGGCATCGATCCGCTCCAGCCCGGCCAGTTCCTCGGCGGCTTGCCGGACGGAGGCCAGACTGGCCAGATCCAGCTGCTGGAAGTGCACGTCTGCACCGGGCACCGTGCGCCGGACAGCGTCCATGGCCCGCCGGGCACGTGACTCGTCACGGGCGGCCAGAACCACCCTGGCTCCGGCTGCAGCCAGCTGCTCACTGGCGAAGTAGCCGAGCCCGGCGCTGGCACCGGTCACGACGATCGTCTTGCCGTCCTGACGTCCCAGCGCCTCCACAGTCCGGTCCTGGCGCATGGGCTCAGCCCTGCGTTTGCGCCAGGAAGCGCTCGGCCATGCCAAGGACGACCTCGGACCCCTCCAGCTCGGCCAGCCACGCGGCGGGCAGTGCGGCTTCGCCGTAGTGGGCGCCCAAAAGATTTCCGGCAAGGCTCCCGGTCGAGTCGCTGTCGCCGTCGTGATTGATGGCCACGGCGACGGCCCGGCGGAAGTGGTCCTCCGGCGTCGCACTGTCCGCAGTGGCCAAGACCGCGTACAGGGCAATGGCAAGGGCCTCGTCAGCCATCCGGCCCTCGCCCAGCGCGGCGGTCAGTGCTGCCGGACCCGCCGGACCGTGGGCTGAGAGCTCGATGGCGGTGCGAAGCCGCCCGGCCAGCTCCGCGGTGGCGGGATCCTGCTCGGCCCGGGCCAAAATGGCCACTGCAGCGCCGGGCAGCGTGGCCTGTTCATGCACCAGTAGCCGGACCAAGGTCGCGAATGTTGCCGCACTCTGATGCGCCAGGGGATGACCGTGGGTGAGCGCCGATCCGTCCGTGGCCAGCCGTTGGACAGTCTGGTCGTCGACGAACGGCAATAGTCCGAAGGGAGCAGCCCGCACCACTGTGCCGCAGCCCTTCGAATCCGGGTTGACCGGGCGGGCGCGGGTACCCATCTCGCCGGTGGCCAATCCCGACAGGCAGGCGTCGCCGGGCGCGCGGCGGGCGTGCATCACCGTTTGGGCATCGATCCAGCGCGGCTGCGGTACGGGCGCGCTGTCCGGAAAGCGGCCTTCCTGCGTGGCGTACCAGCGAAGGTAGGCGAGCCACAGGCAGGCGGCTTCGTCTGCGGCCGTGCCGGCATTGGCCCACTCGAGCGCCTCGGTGAGACCGTCGAGGGTATAGAGCGTCAGCTGCGTGTCATCAGTGAAATGGCCGGGCTCCGGCAACTGGGTGAAGTCGCGCAGCCCGTCCGCTCCGTAACGCGCCGCCATCGCGTCAAAGGACTCGCATTGAACGACGGCCCCCAACTGGTCAGCCAGGGCACCGCCCAGCAGGCAGCCGCGCACGCGCGACGCGAAATCCGGCACGACGTACGCAGTCGTTTCCGGTTCGGTGGCTGGCGGCGGCGCGACGGTGCCGGGCGGGGTCGCGACGCTTTTGGGCGGGGGCGGCGGGCTGCCTGCGCCTTTGCGCGCGTCGGCGGACCGGGAAGCGGGGGGCGGGGCATCGGTAGTCACGACTACCAGCTTAGGCGGGCCGGCGGATATCCTGCCCGGCTCCGCCTCCGCGGAAGCATTCAGCCTTCTCCCAGACCGCGGTGCCAGAGTGGAGTAGTTTTGAGTGAACCGCCGGCGACTCGCTGGCCCAGGCAGAAGGACACTATTCATGGCAGCAGCCCACCCGGCGGCAGCGGCTTCGGCCGTCCCCGCCGCACCACCGCGGCTCGGCGAAGGACACAGCTACTCGGCCCGTATCGGCGCCGAGGTGGCAGGTTCGTTCCTGCTGTTTTTCGGTGCGCTGGGAATCGGCTTGTTCAATCCGCAGGGTGCTTTCGGCGTTCCCCTCGGCTTCGGTCTGGCGTTGATTGCCGGCATGCTCGCCTTCGGCCACATCTCCGGAGGCCACTTCAACCCGGCCATCACGCTGGGCAGCGCGCTCGCAGGCCGCACCTCCTGGAAGTCGGTGCTTCCCTACGTCCTGGCGCAACTCGTCGGGACCTCGCTGGCCGCCGTGGTGCTTTGGGTGATCATGGGCAGCCATCCGGTCGGTGCTCAATCGGCCAAAGTGTTCACGTCCATCGCCAACGGCTACGCCGCGGGCGACGAGTTGGGCTTCTCGATGGCCGGCGTGTTCCTGGCCGAAACCATCGCCACCGGGCTGCTGGTGGCCGTCTACCTCGGCGCAACCTCGTCCCGTGACCGGCTCCGCAGTGCCCCGTATGCGGTAGGCCTGGCCTTCGCTGTGCTGACGGCCGTGATGCTGCCGATCTCCAACGCAGGGCTGAACCCGGCCCGCTCTACCGCCGCGGTGTACTTCTCTGACGGCAGCCCCCTGGGCGAACTGTGGCTCTTCTGGGTAGCGCCCCTGCTCGGTGCCGTGATCGCAGGGCTGCTCTACCGCAGTGCTGAACTGGTTCCCGGCTCGCGCAAGGCGGCGGCGGCAACTGACGACGGCGATGCTCCGGCGGCGCCTTCCACCGGACCTGTGGAGGGGGAGACCACCACAACCGGAGGTGCGGTTGCCGGCACTGCCGTTGCCGGCGGAGCGGGATCCGCCGCCGCCGTGCCTGGCGGACGTAAAGATTTCAACGCCGCGGCGCCGGGCCGGGCGGACGAGCCGGCCGCCGCGGACGACGACGGTGCCGCAGAAGCCCGCGACTTCTTCGACCGCAAACCCAACCTGGACGCGGGCGGCGAATAACCACAAGCCGGTAATGCAACGGCACGCCTCGATTTCGGGGCGTGCCGTTGTGCTTGTCCGAAACTGTCCTAACCGCCGGTTAGTTTGGAAATATGAGGTTATTGCACACGTCGGACTGGCACCTGGGCCGTTCCTTCCACGGCGTCGGGATGTTGCAGGCGCAGCACGCATTCGTCGACCAGCTCCTGCAAACAGTCCGTGACGAGCGCATCGACGTGGTGCTCATTGCCGGCGATGTGTACGACCGTGCCCTTCCCGGTGTCGACGTCGTCAACCTCTTCTCCGACGCGTTGTCGCGCATCCGGGAAGCCGGAGCCACCATCATCCTGACCAGCGGAAACCACGATTCGGCGACCCGGTTGGGTTTCGGTTCCGGCATCCTGGCGCACGGCGGTGTCCACATCCGCACCAGGCTGGACCAGCTCGCGGAGCCGGTGGAACTGAGGCTGGACGGTGCCACACTGGCCGTCTACGGCATCCCGTATCTTGAACCGCGGTTGTGCGCCGAGGAACTGGGCGCTCCGGCTCCCAGCCACACCGCCGTCACACGGTCGGCATTGGAGCGCGTCCGTGCCGATCTGGACCAGCGAAGGCAGAAGCGGGGGGAAAGTGGCGCGCTCCATTCGCTGGTCATGGCGCATACGTTCGCCAGCGGCGGCATCACCTCGGACAGCGAACGGGACTTGAGTATCGGGGGAGTGGGAGCAGTGCCGCTGGACCTCTTCGACGGAATCGACTATGTGGCCCTCGGGCACTTGCATGGGCGCCAGAAGTTGAGCGAAACGGTGCGCTATTCGGGTTCACCCCTGCCATATTCTTTCTCCGAGGCCGGACACGACAAGGGCGGCATCATTCTCGAATTCACAGCCGGGGGACTCACTTCAGTGGAAAACGTCAGCTGGCCGTCCCCGCGGAAGCTCGCCGTGCTCAAGGGGACCATGCAGGACCTTTTGGAATCGGCGGACCACGCCTGGGCCGAGGAGGCCTATTGCCAAATCACCGTCACGGACGATGAGCGGCCGCTGAAGGCGATGGAACGGCTGCGCGAACGTTTTCCGGACACACTGGTGCTCAGCTTTGAACCCGCCTCCGGTCCGCGGCGGAACACCATGAGCTACAGCCAGCGCATCGCCAAGGCCCAAGACGAGCTGGAGGTTTGCTGCGGGTTCCTCGACCATGTGCGCTCCCGGCCGGCCGGCGACGCCGAACGTGAAGTGCTGGCGGACGCGCTGGAGGCAGTGCAGGCAGCGGAGGTATCGGCATGAGAATCCATCGGCTGGAAATACAGGCCTTCGGGCCTTTTGCCGCCCGGGAAACCATCGACTTCGACGAGCTAAGTTCCCAGGGGTTGTTCCTCCTCAACGGGCCGACCGGTGCCGGCAAAACCAGCATCCTGGACGCCATCTGCTTTGCGCTTTACGGGTCCGTGCCCGGCACACGCCAGCAGGGCAAGCGGCTGCGCAGCGACCACGCTGAACCCGAGACGGAGCCTGAAGTCGTGTGTGAGTTCTCCGCTCGCGGCCGCCGGTTCGAAGTGACCCGAAACCCGCAGTGGGAGCGCCCGTCGTCCCGGGCACGGTCGGGGTCCGTGACGCAGCAGGCGCACACGCTGTTGCGCGAGAAGATCGACGGCACGTGGGTTCAGAAGAGCGGCCGCAACGACGAGGCCGCCGCGGAACTGCTCGCCGTCCTGGGCATGAGCCTGGAACAGTTCACCAAAGTAGTGCTGCTGCCGCAAGGCGACTTCGCGGCGTTCCTGCGCGCCGATGCCAAGGAACGCCGGCCGTTGCTCCAGCGCCTCTTCGCGACTGACCGCTACGAAGCCGTGGAGCAAACCCTTGCCGACGAGGCAGCCAAAGCGCGCGCGGCCTACCAAGCCTCAGTCACCGGGTCGGACCAGCTTCTGGCGCGGGCAACGGAGGAAGCGTCACGGCACCTCGCGGTGGAGGATCTGCCGGATAAGACCATGCCCGCCGCTGACCTGCTCGCCCAATTTGAGGCCTCGATCGCCTCGGCGGCCGCCTCGGTGCAGGACTTGGCCACGCGAGGGCAGGACGAACTGGCCCGGCTGCGGGCGGCAGTGGACAGGCGCGAGCGGGCGTTGGCCGACCAGGCGGAGTTGACGGCGCTGGAGAAACTCGCTGCGGAGCACCGCCAGGCGGCCGACGATCATGCCGCGCTGACCGAAACGCTGGCCTCGCACCGATCGGCGGAGCTGCTGGCCTCGCCAATCCGCCACCGCGATCAGGCCGCGCTGGCGGTGGAACGTGCCGCGAAGGAATTCCTGTACCGGATCGACGCGGCAGAGGCGCATCCGCTCTATCCGGGGTTCGTCGCTTCCCGCCCGGAACCCGACAGCGCGGGACAGTCGCTGCTTGAGGAGGCAGCAGAGCAGCTCTCCGCCGAAATTGGACGGATCCGGGCCCTGCTTCCGGAAGAACAACGGCTGCAGGCGGCCACTGGCGAAGTGCAGCGTTTGGAACAACACGCGGGCCGGCTGGCGCGGGACCTCGGCGCTGCCGCCAGCACGCAGGAAAAGCTGGCGGCAGCCGGCCGCGAGTTGCGGGATGAACTGGCCGGGCTTGCGGCGTCCCCGGACGACGTCGGGCTGCTCACTGAGCGGCTGGAGCAGGCAGTGCAGGTCCGGGACGCGGTTGCCGAGCACGACGCGTGCCTGGCCAAGACCGAAAGTGCGCGCCGGAACCGCGATGCAGCGCATAGCCGGCAGCTGCAGCTCAAAGAAGCCTGGTTGTTGCTCCTGGAACAGCGCCTGGACCAGGCCGCAGCCGAGCTCGCAGCCAACCTCGCCGAGGGCGACCCCTGCCCGGTGTGCGGCGGCACAGAGCATCCGCAGCCTGCGGCGACCGCCGGCGGACAGTTGGTCACCCGCGAGCAGGAAACTGCCGCTCGGAAGGACTACGCTGCCGCAGAAGCCAGCTATTCCGAGGCCCGCGAAGCTTTGTCGAATCTGGAACAGGAACTCTCCGCCTTGGCCTCCCGCGGCGGGGCGACGGATGCGGCCGAAGCTGCGGAAGCCGTCGCAGCCGCTCATGCCCGTGTGGAGGAGGCCATCGCGGTGAGGGCCCGGCGGACGGAACTGCAGGAACGCGCCGCCGCCACTGCCCGGGAGGTCGAGGAGGTCGGGCAGGAATTGTCGGCTCTCGCCGTGGCCAAGGCCTCCGCTGACGCGGACCTTAAGGCTGGCAGGGAACGCGTGCACGAACTCGAGCAGAAGCTGCGCGAGGCACTCCCGGACGGAGGCAGCCTGCACGAACACGCAGCCGCGCTTTCCAGCCTCGACCAACTCCTGGCCGATGCGTTGGACGTCCTGGGACAGCACCGCCATTGCGGGAATACCTTGGAACAGGCCGAAACCGCCCTTGCCTCGGCGATCGGGCAATCCAGCTTCGCCAGCGAAGACGAGGTCCGGGTGTCGTTGCTAGCGCCTGCACAACTTCAGGAACTGCAGCGGCGCCACACTGCCTACACCGAGGCAGGCCAGAGGCTTCACGTACTGGAGTCCTCCGACGCCGTGATCCGGGCCCGCCAGGCCCTCGTCAACGGAGAGACCCTTCCGGAGCCCGAAGAACTGGAGGCCGCGCGCCACGAAGTTGCCCGTGTGGATCGCCTGGTGCGGGAACACCACGTGCGGCACGGCGTGCTCAAGGCATCACAGGAACAACTTGCCGCCTACCGGCGGCGTTTCGACGAGGAACAGGCCCGCTTGCGGCCGGTCGCCGCACGGCATGAACTCCTGCAGTCCGTGGCTGACACTGTCAGGGGGCTGGGCGAAAACGATCGGAAAATGACGCTCACCACGTACGTGTTGGCCGCACGGCTGGAACAAATTGCGGCAGCAGCGTCCGAGCGCCTCATTGCGATGACTGACGGGCGCTACGCTCTGGTCCACGACGATTCCAAGGCCGGCAACAAGAAGTCGGGCCTTGGCCTGCATGTCAGCGACGAATGGACGGGACAACGGCGGGACACCGCCACCCTCTCCGGCGGCGAATCGTTCATGGCCTCGCTCGCCCTGGCGCTGGGCTTGGCCGATGTGGTCCAGGCAGAAGCCGGCGGGGTGGACATCGAAACCCTTTTTGTTGATGAGGGGTTCGGAAGCCTTGACGAGCAGGCTTTGGAGCAGGTCATGGATGCGCTTGAAGGACTCCGCGACGGCGGCCGGGTGATCGGGCTGGTCAGCCACGTGGCGGACATGAAGCAGCGCATTGGCGCCCAGCTGCAAGTCACCAAGGGCCGTCAAGGTTCCACCGTCCGCACCGTGCTCACCGGCGCCGCCTGACCGCCGGTATGATGGTGGTGTTATCCGGGTTGTGCGCATCGGGAGGCGGGACGATGCGCGGTCCGAACCAACGGAAAAAACGATGAACTTTTCTGATTCCGGCGCGCCCGCCACGCAGGTCTCCTCCAACGGCTCGCCTGCTGGACGCAAGACACGCAATCCCTTCGGCCGCTATGCGCGGCTGGTCCGGTTAACCGGCACCTCGTTTCTGGCGATCGGTTTCCTGGCCCGGCTGCCGCTGGCGATGCTGACGGTCGGAGCCCTGACCCTTGTCACCGTGACCACCGGGTCCTATGCCTCGGGCGGCTTCGCCGCGGGTGCCGTCGGAATCGGCTCGGCCGCTGGCGCTCCGTTGCTCGGTTATCTTGCCGACCGGACCGGGCAGCGGCCCGTGCTGCTGATCTCGGCTGCCGCACACACATGTGCCATCGCGGTGCTGCTGACGTGCGTCTACATCGGCGGCAGCGGAGCCGGAACCCTGGCCGTGCTGGCGGCCTCCTTCGCTGTCGGCGCGACCTGTCCGCAAGTCGGCCCACTGGCGCGGGTGCGCTGGATGGCGATGACCCGCGATGACAAGCCGGTGCTGGACACAGCCCTGTCCTATGAGAGCACCGCCGACGAGCTGACCTTCGTGCTGGGCCCGGCACTGGTCGGACTGCTTGCCGCGCTGATCGCGCCATGGCTGCCCTTCGTTTTGGCTGCGGTATTGACCCTCACGATGGTCACGGCGTTTGCGGTTCACCCCACCTACCGCGCGGTGATCCCTGTGACGCCCGGTTTGGTCAAGGCACACCCCAAGGCTGCTGCGGCCGCCTCGCCGGTGAAGATCAACTGGCCGCTGGTCGCCGTCCCCGTGCTGGGCATGGTGGCGATGGGCGTGTTCTTCGGCGCCACACAGAACGCCCTCAGTGCCTTCGGCGGCGCCTTCGGTGCGGCCGACGCCGCGGGTTTGCTGTACGCACTGCTGGGCCTCACCTCGGCCTTCGGCGCACTCTCCGTCGCGTACTGGCCCGCACGATGGAAGCATGCGTGGCGCTGGGTCGTATGCGCGGCCGCGATGACGGCGTTCTGCTGCCTGCTGCTGGTGCCGGGCGAAGTGCTGCCGATGATCTTCGTGCTGCTGCTGGTCGGTGTTCCCGTCGGACCGACCATGGTCACGATCTACGGCATCGGCAGCCTGGTCGCCCCGGACGAGCGGCTCGGCACGGTGATGACGCTCCTGGCCAGCGGTGTGGTCCTTGGATCCGCTCTTGGCTCGGCAGTAGCCGGTGCGCTTGCCGAAACTTCAGGCCACTCGGGCGCGTTTCTGGTCTCGATCGCCGCCGCAGCCATGCTCCTGGTGCTGGGTTTGGCTGCCGCCGCCGTTGTCCGGCGCCGACGGGGCTGAGCTGACTCAGCGCAATTCTGAGGCGATGACCGCAGCCGAACGCTTGAGCGCCTGGGCGATTTCCTGATCGGAAGTGTCAGTCCGGATGTAGACAACAGCGACCGCTGCCGGAAGCTGGTTGGGGACCGCGACCGGCACTGCGACCGACGAGACGCCGGGAATGACCTCGTCATGGCTGACGGCATAACCGGCCTCCCTGGCCAGCTGGGCCTCCGGCCGGATCGGCTGCCCGGGAGCATGTTGCTCCCACTGCTCCCGGGTCAGCGCCGACTGGATGGCGATGCCCGGTGCTCCGGCGGCAAACGAATGCCGCGTCCCCGGGCGCTGCACCAGCGCCGTCGTATGCCGCGGCTCCACCGTCAGCAGGGTGACGCAGTCGTGCTGGTCCCAGACGGCAATAAAGGCGGTCATCGAGAGGTCGTTGGCCAGCGCGGTCAGCTCGGGCAGTGCCGCCGACTGCAAGTCGCGCGAAACGCCCCGCGCCAGCGCGGCCAGTCCCGGCCCGGCCTGTACCCGGCCGGCCGAATCCCGCATCAGCAAAGAATGGTCCTCGAGTGTGCGGAGGATCCGGTAGGCGACTGAGCGGTGCACCCCCAAGGCCTCGGACAGCTCGGCGATGGTCATCGGCGACTGCGCATCAGCCAGAATCTCCAGCGCCCTAATGCCGCGCGACAGCGTCTGCGAGTGCGCGGGCGCAGGCTTCGTGGGGGTCTGGCTCATGGTCCATCCTTGGAGAGTTCTTCGGCAGGGGGATAATCGGGCGGGAACCAGACACGTCTTGTGTCGGCCCTCACAGCCATTGTTCTATATCAGGACGAAGGGTTCAACTATAGAACGCACGGGGAGCAATTACAGCGGGCTCCGTGGCCCGGTTCCCACGCCCAGCCCGGATCCGGGCGCCGCCGTCGTACGTCTTTGCATTTGGTTCCCGTCGTTATGGAATTGATACGGGTGCGCTCTGTGGGGTGCCTCACGGTCCGGTAGTATGGCTCCAGTCACATTACCGACCGTTCGGTAACCCGTTCTGTGCACCCACGGAGAAACTATGTCTACGTCAGAAGAGCCGGCAGGCAATATCAGCCCAGCAGCACGCCGAGAAGAGCGCAAGGTGCTCGCCGGCACCTTGGTTGGTACCACCATCGAGTGGTACGACTTCTTTATCTACGCCCAGGCCGCCGGTTTGGTGCTGGCCTCCCTGTACTTTGCCCCGCTGTCCCAGGAGAGCGCCGGCCTGGCGCAGATCGTTTCCTGGGCCTCGCTTGGTATCAGCTTCCTGTTCCGCCCGCTGGGCGCCATCGTCGCCGGCCACCTGGGTGACCGCCTCGGCCGGAAGATGATGCTGGTCTTCACGCTGGTGCTCATGGGCGCCGCCACCTTCCTGATCGGCGTGCTGCCGACCTACGGGGATATCGGCATCACGGCCCCGATCCTGCTGGTGTTCCTGCGCATCCTGCAGGGATTCTCGGCCGGCGGCGAATGGGGCGGTGCTGCCCTGATGTCCGTGGAGCACGCGCCGGTCAACAAGCGCGGCTTCTTCGGTGCCTACCCGCAGATCGGTGTTCCCATCGGCATGATTCTCGCCACCGGCGTGATGTGGCTGATGACCACCATCCTGAGCGAGGATGCCTTCCTTGCGTGGGGCTGGCGCGTGCCGTTCCTGTTCTCGGTCGTGCTGATCCTGGTCGGCTACTTCATCCGTCGTTCCGTGTCCGAGTCCCCGGTGTTCAAGGAGATGCAGGAACGCAAGAAGGAATCAGCCGCTCCGCTGGGCCAGCTGTTCAAGCACAACTGGAAAGAGGTCATCCTCACCGCGCTGATCTTCATTGCCAACAATGCCGCCGGCTACCTGCTGATCGCGTTCTTCGCTTCCTACGCCACCAAGCCGGCGGACGCCGGAGGCCTGGGGATGGACCGCCCGTCGGTCCTGCTGGCCACCACGCTGGCTGCGTTCGGCTGGCTGATCTTCACCATGTACGGCGGAATCCTCTCCGACAAGATCGGCCGCATCCGCACCTTCCAGATCGGCTACGTGTGGGTCCTGCTGTGGCAGATTCCCATGTTCATGCTCATCGACACCGCGAGCATTCTGCTGATGGGCATTGCGATGTTCGTGCTGACCATCGGTCTGGGCCTTTCTTACGGCCCGCAGTCGGCCCTCTACGCTGAAATGTTCCCGGCCAACGTTCGATACTCCGGCGTTTCCATCGGCTACGCCATTGGTGCCATCCTTGGCGGTGCCTTCGCGCCGCTGATCGCCGAGGTGTTGTTGGGCCGAACCGGAAGCACGATCTCCATCGGCATCTACATCATGGTGCTGTGCGTCATCTCGCTCGTGGCAGTCTCCCTGGTCAAGGAGACCAAAGGCAAGAACCTGCGCGTGGTGGAAGCACATCAGGAGTACCAGCAGCAGCACCCCGAGGCGCGCGAAAACCGCTAGGTTCGCGACAGGCACCGGGGCCACCT